>NZ_JBKOTX010000064.1:0-27751 GCF_047086965.1 Roseovarius halophilus (ex Wu et al. 2025)
GCCGCGCGCCGCTTGGCCGCCCCGGGCGGCAGCGTGACCAGCACCGGCGCGCCGGTGGCCAACGCCATCAGCACCTGCCGGCGCAACAGCGGCATCCCGTCCACCGGTTCCAGCAGCTTGTCCGGTCCTTCCATGCGGGCGGAGGCGCCGGCCGCGGGGAGCAGAATGACAAGATCAGCCATGGGCGTGCGCCGCGGGGCGGGCGGGTGAGGGGCGCTGCCCCTCTTGGCCTTCGGCCAATTCACCCCGGGGTATTTTTCCCGAGAAGAAACGGGTGGGTTCGGGTCGGCTCATGACGGCAGGGTAGCACGGCGATGTCAGCCGCGCATCCTGTCGCCGCCGGGGTCGAAAAGCGGGGTCGTCACGAGACGCGCGGGGCGCTTGTCGCCGAGGATCTCGACCTCGGCCGCCAATCCGTCGATGGCGAGGTCGGCCGGGATGAGCGCGAGGGCGACGGATTTGTCGGCATGGTGGGAATACCCGCCAGAGGTGCAGAAGCCGCGCACCGCCCCGTCGATCCAGACCGGTTCATCGCCGTGCACGTCGGCATCGAGCGCGGCGACCTCGAAGGCCACGAGCCGGCGCGCGGCGCCGGCGTCGCGTTCGGCCTCGGCCGCGGCGCGGCCGATGAAATCGGCGGGTTTGCGGAAGCTGACGAACCTGTCCATGCCCGTTTCGCCGGGGGTGTAGTCGGGCGAGAATTCGGCGCCCCATGAGCCGAAGAAGCGGTCGAGCCTGAGCGACATCATCGCGCGCATGCCGAAGGGACGCATCCCGTGCGTCTGTCCTGCGTCCCAGAGGGTCTGCCACAGGGTGCGCTGCGCCATCGGGTCGCAATACACCTCGTAGCCCAGATCGCCGGTGAAGCTCACGCGCTGGATGAGGCAGCCGGTCATCCCGACGGTGGCCTGCCGGACATCCATGAAGGCCATGTCATCGACCCTGTCGCGTGTGCAGGCCGCCAGTACGTCGCGCGCCTTCGGGCCGGCGATCTGGAAGCCGTTGAGGCGATCGGAAATGTTCTCGACATGGACGCCGTCGGCCCGGTTCGCGTCAAACCAGCGCATGTGCAGCCCCTGCGCGCCGTAGGAGGCGGTGAGCTGGAAGGCCTGGTCGGTGAGGCAGGAAATCGTGAAATCACCCAGCAGCCTGCCCTTGGGGCTGAGCATCGGTGCGAGCGCGACGCGCCCCGGGGGCGGGACACGGCCGGCCATGATCCGGTCGAGCCAGGCGCGCGCGTTCGGCCCGGTGACGAGGTACTTGCCGAAATTGTGCACCTCGTTGATGCCCACGGCCCCGCGTACCGCGCGCACCTCGCGCCGCGTGGCCTCCCACGCGTTGGAGCGGCGGAAGGAGGGTGTTTCGAAGCGCGGCTCGCCCTTGTCGGCGAAGTAGTTGACGACCTCGAGCCCGTATTGGTGGCCCCAGACGGCGCCCATCGCGTCGAAGATGTCGTACATGGGCGTCTGGCGGAAGGGGCGGGCGGCCGGCAGTTCCTCGTTCGGGTAGGCCACGGAGAACCTTTTCTGGTAGTTCTCGATCACCTTGGGGCGGGTGTAGCCGGGCGTGATCCAGTCGCCGTAGCGGGCGACATCCATCGCGCTGACATCGCGTTCGCATTCCCCCTCGACCATCCACTGCGCCAGCATCAGGCCAACGCCGCCGCCCTGGCTGAAGCCCGCCATCACGCCCACGGCCGACCAGTAGCCCGGCAGCCCCGGCACCGGCCCGACCAGCGGGTTGCCGTCGGGCGCGAAGGTGAAGGGGCCATGGATCACCGATTTCACGCCCGCGCGTTCAAGTGCCGGGAAGCGGCGGTAGGCGAAATCGATGCTGTGCTCGATCTTGTCGAAATCGTCGGGCAGCAGTTCGTGCCCGAAGGTCCACGGCGTGCCGTCCACGGCCCATGGCCGGCATGCCTGTTCGTAGAAGCCGATGCACAGGCCGCGGCCCTCCTGGCGCAGGTAGCTTTCGCCTGCCGGGTCCATCACGTGCGGATGTTCGCCGCCCGCGTCGATGATGGCGGCGATCTCGGGCACTTCCTCGGTCACGAGGTACTGGTGCTCCATCGGGTGGAGCGGCAGGTAGGTGCCGGCCATCGCGCCGACCTCGCGCGCCCAGAGGCCGGCGGCGTTGACGACGTGTTCGGCATGTATCGTGCCTTTCTCGGTGACGACGTCCCACGTGCCGTCGGGGCGCGGCGTCGTCTCGACCACCTTGCACTGCGTCTCGATCGTGGCGCCGCCCATGCGCGCGGCCTTGGCATAGGCATGCGTGGTGCCGGAGGGGTCGAGGTGGCCGTCGAGCGGGTCGTAGAGCGCGCCGATGACGCCCTTGGTGTCGGTGACCGGGGCGATATCGCGGATTTCGCCGGGGTCGACGATCCGGGTGTCCAGCCCCATGTAGCGGTGCTTGGCGCGCTCGGCCAGCAGCATGTCCATCCGGTCGCGGTTGTCGGCAAGCGTCACGCCGCCCACGTGGTGCAGCCCGCAGGACAGGCCGGTGATTTCCTCCAACTCCTTGTAAAGATTGATGGTATACCCCTGCAGCGCGGCCATGTTGGTGTCGCCGTTCAGGGTGTGAAAGCCCCCCGCCGCGTGCCACGTGGAGCCGGAGGTGAGCTCGGACCGTTCGATCAGCATGACGTCGGACCAGCCGAGCTTGGTCAGGTGGTAAAGGACGCTGCAGCCGACGACACCGCCGCCGATGACGGCCACGCGGGTGGTGGTTTTCATGGGGATCTCCCTGCTTTCTGGTCCGTCCAGACTGTCGCCCCGCACGGATCGGGCATGTCCGTTTGCGACAGATCATGTCGCGGAGGCCACAGGTTGACGCCCCGCTGCCGCGGCAACGCGCCGTTGGTATCGCGTCGGTTTCCCGGCGGTATCGCGCCGGCGCGCGAAATGGGGCCGTGAAGGGTTAACACCGGGTGGTGCGGCGACCGTGGCGCGCGTGCGGGGCCGGGACGGGAACTTGCTTCGGGCGCAACGGGGGTGGCGGTCTGGTCGGGCGGGAGCGGTCCATCTTCGGGCAGCGCGCCCGTCAAGAGCGCCGCGTTCCGGAGGGGCGTCAGGGCGATGGCATGGCCACTCAGCCGGCAATGCGCGGCGGGCGCGGTCGGGCAATGCCGGCCCCTGCCGCAAACCGTAATTCCCTGACGGAAAAGGAAGCGACATTTGCGTGCTTGCGGCGAATGATGTCGGGAACCGGCCGTCATGGCGTCTATGAAACGTGTCAGGCTGGAAGCTGAAAACAGGTTCAAGGGAAGAACGATGAAAACCCATGCACAGGCTGTCGTCATCGGCGGCGGCGTTATCGGATGCTCCATCCTCTATCACCTCGCCAAGCTGGGATGGCACGACGTTGTCCTGCTGGAGCGCGACGAGTTGACATCCGGCAGCACGTGGCACGCGGCGGCCAACATCCATGGGCTGCATGACAGTGCCAACATTTCGCGGCTGCAGCACTACACGATGAACCTGTACAAGGAGCTGGAGACCGAGACGGGACAGAGCTGCGGCGTGTTCCAGCCGGGCTCGCTCTATCTTGCGCAGACCGAGAACCGCGAGCACCAGCTCAAGCTGCAGGCGGCCAAGGCCAAGCTCTACGACATGAACTTCTACGAGATCACCCGCGCGGAGGCCGAGGAAAAGCACCCGCTGGTCGATTTCGACGGCGTCCGCTGCATCATGTGGGAACCTGAAGGCGGCAACGTGGACCCGTCGGGCGTGACGAATGCCTATGCGCTGGGCGCGCGCCAGAAGGGGGCGGAGATCCACCGGTTCACGCCGGTCACGGCCACGACGCAGAAACCCGACGGCACGTGGATCGTGGAGACGCCCAAGGGCACCATCGAAACCCCGTGGGTGATCAACGCGGCCGGCCTGTGGGGCCGCGAGGTGGCCAGGCTGGCCGGTATCGAGGTGCCGCTGCAACCCACCGAGCACCAGTATTTCGTGACCGAGACGATGGCCGAGATCGACGGCATGGACCGGCGGCTGCCGTCGGTCGCCGACCGCGACGGGGAGTACTACCTGCGGCAGGAAGGCAAGGGCCTGCTGATCGGCGCCTACGAGCGGCACATGAAGTTCTGGGCCGAAGACGGCACGCCGCTGGACTTCGCCCACGATCTTTTCCCGGATGACCTGGAGCGGATCGAGGAAAACATGATGCGCGCCATCGACCGGGTTCCGGCAGTGGGCGAGGCGGGGATCAAGCGGGTGATCAACGGCCCGATGATCTGGTCGCCCGACAGCAACGTGATCCTTGGCCCGGTGCCCGAAGTGAAAGGGTATTTCATGTGTGGCGGCATCATTCCGGGCTTCAGCCAGTCGGCCGGGATGGGGCTGATGGTCGCCCAGTGGCTGACCGAGGGCGAGATGCAGTACGACATGTTCCCGTGGGACATCGCGCGGTTCGGCCTGTGGGCCAACGACAGCAAGTTCGTCATGTCCAAGGTGGAGGACGTGTATACCCACCGCTTCGCCATCCATTATCCCAACGAGGAACGCGCGGCGGGCCGGCCGCTGCGTACGCGCCCCGTCTACGAGATGCAGAAGGAGATGGGCGCGATCTTCGGCCTGAACTATGGCTGGGAACACCCGCAATGGTTCGCCGACACGCCGGGCACCGAGGACACCAACGGGTTCACCCGCCAGAACTGGTGGGGCCCGGTGGGGGATGAATGCCGGATGCTGCGCGAGAGGGCGGGCATCATCGACATCTCGAACTTCGCCAAGTACCGGGTCAAGGGGCCGGGCGCGGCAGACTGGCTGAACGCGGTCTTCGCCAACAACATGCCCAAGAGCGTCGGGCGCGCCTGCCTGACGCCGCTGATCTCGGTGCGCGGCGGCATTGCCGGCGATGCCACGGTGACGCGCACGGCCGAGGACGAGTTCTGGATCGTGTCCTCGGGCATGGCCGAGCGGTATCACAAGCGTTTCTTCGACATGGTGCCGCTGCCCGAGGGCACGACCTTCGAATCGCATACCGAGGCGATGTGCGGCTTCAACGTGGCCGGGCCCAAGTCGCGCGAGCTGTTGCAGCGCATGACCAACACCTCGCTGGCGACGGAGGATTTTCCCTTCATGCGCTCCAAGCGCATCGAGATCGCGGGCGTCGATTGCCTTGCCCTGCGGGTGAGCTTCACCGGTGATCTGGGCTGGGAACTGCACTGCCGGACGGAGGACCAGGAACAGCTTTACCGCGCGTTGCTGGACGCGGGCAAGGAATTCGGCGCCGGCCCCGTGGGCGCGCGGGCGCTGATGTCCATGCGGATCGAGAAGGGCTACGGATCGTGGAGCCGCGAGTATTCGCCCGAGTACTTCCCGCACGAGGTCGGACTGGCGCCGCTGTGCAAGATGCAGAAGGATTTCCTGCACAAGGAGGCCACGCAAAGGGCGATGGAGCAGCCGCCGCGCGAGAACCTGGTGCTGGTCCATATCGACGAGGCGGCGGTCAATGCCTCGAACGCCGACGCGACGGGCGGTGAGCCGATCCTGAAGGACGGCGAGCCGGTGGGCCGCGTCACGTCGGGCACCTATGGCTACACGGTGGAGATGAGCCTTGCGCTCGGCTACGTGAAAAACGGCACGGCCGAGCCGGGTGACGAGGTCGAGGTGATGGTGCTGGGCCAGCCGCACAAGGCATGGGTACTGCACGAACCGCCTTTCGACCCCAAGGGCGAGAAGCTGCGCGCCTAGCCGGGCCGGCCCCGAAACAGTGCAAGCCCCGCCCCGGCCGGCGGGGCTTATCGCGTTCGTGGGCCGTGTCGCGGCCGTGGGGCGTGTCAGCGAAGCGGATACCGGCGGGTGCGTGTGGCGGCGCCGGGCCGGCCGCCTGTGCCCGGGCACAGGCAGGGCTGCAACGAAAACGCCCCGCCGTGGCCGGCGGGGCGATCGTGCCTGTCGGGGCGGCGGTTCAGAGCAGCGCCTTGGCCTTGTCCGCCACGGCCTCGGCGGTGATGCCGAATTTCTCGTAGAGCGTGCCGGCGGGCGCGGAGGCGCCGAAGCCCTCCATGCCGACGAATCCCGACCGGTTCTCGCGCCCGCGCTCGCCGCACAGCCAGCGATCCCAGCCTTGCCGCACGGCGGCCTCCACGCCCACGCGAACGGCCTGTCCGCCGGGCAGGACCCGCTTGCGATAGCTTTCGTCCTGTTCCTCGAACAGCTCCCAGCAGGGCATGGACACGACGCGGGTGCCGATCCCCTCGGCCTGCAGCAGGTCGCGCGCGGCCATCGCCACGCCCACTTCCGAACCGGTGGCCAGCAGGATCGCCTGCCGCTTGCCGGTCGCCTCCGCCAGCACGTAGGCGCCCTGCGCCGTCAGGTTCTTGTTGCGATGCTCAAGCCGCAGCGTCGGCACGCCCTGACGCGTCAGCGACAGGACCGAGGGCGTATCGGCGGATTGCAGCGCCAGTTCCCACGCCTCGGCCGTCTCGACCGTGTCGCAGGGCCGGAAGACCATGGTGTTGGGGGTGGCGCGACTGATCGCCAGATGCTCCACCGGCTGGTGGGTCGGGCCGTCCTCGCCCAGCCCGATGCTGTCATGGGTCATCACGAAGACGGTCGGCACCTTCATCAGCGCGGCCAGCCGCATCGCGGGGCGCGCGTAATCGGTGAAGCACATGAAGGTGCCGCCGTAGGGCCGCACGCCGCCATGCAGGGCCATCCCGTTCATCGCGGCGGCCATGCCGTGTTCGCGGATGCCGTAATGGATGTAGCGGCCCTTGCGGTTGTCCACGTCGAAAACCGTCATGTCGCCGGTGCGGGTATTGTTCGATCCGCTGAGGTCGGCCGATCCGCCCAGCGTTTCGGGCATCAGCGGGTTGACGACCTCCAGCACCATCTCGCTGGACTTGCGGGTGGCAACCTTGGGCGCTTCGCCGGAGATCTGTTTCTTCAGCGCCTTGATCCGCGCGCCGAGCTTGCCGGGCGGCTCGCCGCGCATGACGCGGGCGAACTCGGCCCGGCGGCGTTCGCCGGTTTCGTCCAGCCGCGCCTGCCATGCCGCGTGGTCACCGGCGCCGCGTTGGCCGATCTCTTCCCATGCCGACTTGATGTCGGCAGGCACCTCGAAGGGGCCGTGGGCCCAGCCGTAGGCCTCCTTCGCGGCCTGCAACTGGTCCGGGTCGGTCAGGGCGCCATGCCCCTTGGACGTGTCCTGCGCGGCGTGGCCGAGCGCGATGTGCGTGCGGCAGGCGATCATGGTGGGGCGGCGCGATTTCCGGGCCGTGGTGATCGCCGCGTCGATCTCGTCGGGGGCGTGGCCGTCGATTTCCAGCACCTGCCAGCCGGCCGCGCGGAAGCGCTTGACCTGGTCGGTGCGGTCGGCAAGGTCAACCTTGCCGTCGATGGTGATGTTGTTGTTGTCCCAGAACACGATCAGCTTGCCCAGGCTCTGGCGGCCGGCCAGCGTGATCGCCTCGTGGCTGACACCTTCCATCAGGCAGCCGTCACCGGCAATGACGTAGGTGTGGTGATCCACCAGCTTGCGGCCGAAGCGGGCGCGCAGCGATTCCTCGGCGATGGCGAAGCCCACCGCGTTGGCGATGCCCTGGCCAAGCGGGCCGGTGGTGGTTTCGATCCCGGGATGGAGGAAGTTCTCGGGATGGCCCGCTGTCACCGCGCCCCATTGCCGGAAATCGCGTATCTGGTCCAGCGTCATGCCGTCGTAGCCGGTCAGGTAGAGCAGCGCGTAAAGCAGCATCGAGCCGTGACCGGCGCTGAGGATGAACCGGTCGCGGTCCGGCCAGTCGGGCGCGGCGGCGTCGAATTTCAGGTGCTTTTCGTAAAGAACCGTCGCGACATCGGCCATGCCCATCGGCATGCCGGAATGGCCGGAATTTGCGGCGGCCACGGCATCGAGCGTGAGCGCGCGAATGGCTGCCGCCTTGTTCCAGTGGTCGGGATTTGCGGAGCGCAGCGAGGCAATATCCACGGGGTGTCCATCCTTTGAAGTGGCGTTTCCTGCGCCGCTGAATATCAGCCCCGCCTCAAAGTTCAAGCCGCGCCGGGGCCACGGGGCCCGAGGGGGGCGCATTTTGGTGGCCCTTTCGCTAGAATCGCGGGAAACAGGTGGCACAGGCGATTCGCCGCGTGCGCAAGAAGCAGGGCAAGGACAGGTACACATGAGCGATATCGACGAATTCCAGCGCCGGATCACCGCCGCGCTGGACCGGATCGGTCAGGGGCTCGAAACGCTCCGTCCCGAGGGTGAGGCCGACGAGGCCGAGACGCTGCGCCAGCAGCTGGACGACGAGAAGCTGGCGAACGCGCAGCTGGAGGAACGCGTCAAGGCGCTGCGCCAGAAACACGAAAGCCGGCTGGCGCAGGCCGAGAAGGCCGAAGCCGAGCGCGCCGAAGCCGTGCGCAAGTTGGATTCGGAGCTGCAGTCGCTGCGCAGCGCGAACCAGCAGCTGCGCGAAAGCAACGCGGCGCTGCGCGACGCGATGCAGCAGGACATTGCCGACCCGCACCTTGTCAACAAATCGATGATGGCCGAACTGGAGGCGCTGCGGGCGACGCAAGCGGCACAGCGGGCCGAGGTCGACGCGGTCATGACCGACCTTGCCGGCATGATTGATGCCGCGTCCGGCGATGCCGGCGGCGACGAAAAGACGGAGGACGCGTGATGCCCGAGGTGGAAATCCAGATCGGCGGCCGGTCGTTCGAGGTGGCCTGTCAGGAGGGCGAGGAGCATTACCTGCGCGCCGCGGCCAAGATGCTTGACGAGGAAGCGGCGGTGCTGGCGGCCCAGATCGGGCGCATCCCGGAGGCGCGGATGCTGCTGATGGCCGGGCTGATGCTGGCCGACAAGACGGCCGGCCTGCAGGACAAGCTGCGCGAGATGGAAGACAGGATGGCCGAGAAGGACGCCGAACTGGACCAGCTGCGCAACGCGCCCCGGCCCGAGCCGGAAAAGATCGAGGTGCCGGTCGTGCCGGAATCGGTGAGCGAGACGCTTGCCGAGATCGCCGCGCGGGCCGAGGCGATGGCCGACACGGTGGACGGAAAGACGGGCGGCTGACACGGGGTGGCCTGTCGCTTGTAGCGGGAAAGCGCGATGCTGAAATGGGGCCTTGTGGCCATTATGCTTGTCGTGGGGCTGGGGGCGGCATGGGTGCGTCTGGCGCCGAGCGATCCGGCGCGGTGGCACAGGATGCCCGCGGCCATCACGAACCGCGATCTGCCCGGCGGCGCCATGCGCATCGTCGGGGCAGGGCAGGACGGGCTGGCCCGGCTTGACCGGATCATCCGCGCCACGCCACGCACGGAGCGCCTGGCCGGATCGGTAAACGAGGGGATGGTGACCTACGTGACCCGGTCGGCCGTTTTCGGCTTCCCGGATTACACCACGATCCGCGATGCGGGGCCGCAGGTCGAGATCTACGGCAGGCTGCGTTTCGGCCGGTCAGATCTGGGCGTCAACGCCGCCCGGATCGACCGCTGGCTTGCCCGCTTCGCCGAGACCGGATGACAGGCAGCCATCCGCCACCTTGCGCCACATCGGGTTGTTCAGCGACATCTGGCACTGCGCCATGAACATCCGTCCGTCGACCCGCAGGCAGATCGTCTGGCCCAGCTCCACGCGGTCGCCGTTGCGGTCGGTGCAGTAGCAATCGACCGTCTTGCCCTTGATCTGCCCGTCGGCCACGGCGGGCCCGGCCAGCATCATCAACACGAGTAATGCCCTCATGCGCGGAATATAGCATGAGCCGCGCTCTTGACCAAATCCCGCGGATGGGACAGATGCACGTGTCATGGTGCCTTTGGACAGACTGAACGAGATCACGCAGCGCTTCGAATATCTTGAAGCGCGGATGGCGGAGGGCGGTGGCGACATTGCCACGCTGGGCCGCGAATACGCCGAGTTGCGCCCCGTCGTGGAGGAGATCCGCGCCTACCATCGCCTGCTGTCCGATATCGAGGGCGCGCGCGCCATGCTGGAGGATCCGGAGATGCGCGCCCTTGCCGAGGAGGAGCTGGCCACCCTCGAAGAGCAACGTCCCGCGCTGGAGGAAAAGCTGCGGCTGGCGCTGCTGCCGAAGGATGCCGCCGATTCCCGCCCCGCCATCATCGAGATACGGCCGGGAACCGGCGGCGAGGAAGCCGCGCTTTTCGCCGGCGACCTGATGCGCATGTACCAGCGCTACGCCGAGAGACGGGGCTGGTCCTTCGACATCATCGAGGAAACCCAGACCGAGCTGGGCGGGATCAAGGAACTGGTGGCGCGCGTGTCGGGTGATCACGTCTTTGCCCGGCTCAAGTTCGAATCCGGCGTGCACCGCGTGCAGCGCGTGCCGGAAACCGAATCCGGCGGCCGCATTCACACCTCGGCGGCCACCGTGGCCGTCCTGCCCGAGGCCGGGGACGTGGATATCCACGTTGATCCGGCGGATCTGCGGATCGACACGATGCGCGCCAGCGGGGCGGGCGGGCAACACGTGAACACGACGGATTCGGCGGTGCGGATCACCCATCTTCCCACGGGGATGGTCGTGACCTCGTCGCAGAAATCCCAGCATCGCAACCGCGAGATCGCGATGGAGGTGCTGAAATCCCGGCTGTTCGACATCGAGCGACAGAAGGCGCATGACGCGCGGGCGGAAACCCGCGCGACGCAGGTGGGGTCGGGCGACCGCAGCGAACGCATCCGCACCTACAATTTCCCGCAGGGCCGGATGACCGATCACCGCATCAACCTGACGCTCTACAAGCTGGACCAGGTGCTGCAGGGCGATCTGGACGAGGTGATCGACGCGCTGACGGCCGACGCGCAGGCCACGCTGCTGGCCGAGATGGACGCGTGACGGCACCCGCCACGGCCCGGACGGCGGGTGAGGCACTGGCCCGCGCCCTGCGACAGGCAGCGGCGCGGCTGACCGCGACGGACGCGCCCATGCGCGAGGCGCGGTTGCTGCTGGCCCATGCCGCGGGGCTGGAGCGGGGGCAGTTGCACCGGCTGGCGCCCGGCGATTTCACGCCGGCGCTGATGGAGGTTTTCCTTGCCATGGCCGATCGCCGCGCCCGCGGCGAGCCGCTGTCCAAGATCACCGGCACGCGCGATTTCTGGAAACACGGCTTCCGCGTCACGCGCGATGTGCTGGACCCGCGCCCCGATACCGAGACGCTCGTGGCCGCGGCGATCGAGCTGCCCTTCGACCGGGTGCTCGACCTCGGCACCGGCTCGGGCTGCATCCTGCTCAGCCTGCTGGCCGAGCGGCCGGGCGCCACGGGGCTGGGCACCGACATCTCGGCCGCGGCGCTCGACGTGGCGCGGGAGAATGCGCACCGCCTCGGGGTTGCGGCGCGGGTGGATTTCAGGGTGGCGGACTGGATCGAGGGCCTGCCCGGCGGGTTCGACCTTGTCGTGTCGAATCCGCCCTATATCGCCGCCGATGAAATGGCGACACTCGCGCCCGAACTGGCGCATGATCCCGCAATTGCACTGACGGATGCGGGTGACGGGCTGGGCGCCTACCGGGTGATCGTGCCGGGGGCGGCCGGGCTTCTGCGCGCCGGTGGCCGGCTGATGGTCGAGATCGGCTGGCGGCAGGGGGCGGCAGTGTCGGCGCTGTTGCGTGATACCGGATTCGAAGACGTTGCCATCCTGCCCGATCTGGACGGCCGCGACAGGGTCGTGCTTGGCCGAAAGCCCGGCTGAACATGCGGGATCCCGCGTATTCGGGGAATAATCCGTACCGAATCGCGTTATTTTTCCGTCACCCCCTTGTGCGAGGCCCTGCCACATGTTTACTCATGAGTATCACGGCAGCGGATACAAGACCAGATCATCCCGCCTGATGCAAAGCCAAGACAAGTCGGATCCGGGCAGGCCAAGGCGCAGGGCGCCGGACCGGATCAAGCGGCGAATAAAGTAAAGCGCTGGACTGCAGGAAATATGAGATCATCCAAGTCACGTTCGCGGGGCAAGTCGAACCGCAACCGCTCCATGGGAAATATCGTCAACCGCGTCTTCGAGAGTTCGGGACCGGAAGGCAAGGTGCGGGGCACGCCGCAACAGATCATCGACAAGTACAACCAGCTTGCCCATGACACCCAGCTTTCGGGGGATCGCGTGGCGGCGGAAAATTTCCAGCAGCATGCCGAGCATTACCTGCGCATGCTGGGGGCCGCGCAGAAAGAACAGGAAGCCCGCCGCGAGGACCAGGAGCGCCAGAACCGGGAGCGTCAGGCCGAGCGTGACCGAGACCGGGCCCGCCAGCAGGAACGCGACACCGGCGGCATGCCCGCCGCGCCCGCCGCGCCCGATGACCCGGCGCAGACCCCGCAGCCCGACGTGATCGGCGAAACGACCGGAAACGGCGACAGCGGGCTGGTGGAGACGCCCGAAAGCAAACCGGCCGAGAAGCCCAAGCGCCCGCGCAAGCCGCGCGCCAAGAAACAGGCGCCAAAGGGTGATACGCCCGGCGGTGGCAAGGGCGACGACGATGGCAAGGCTGACAGCGCCGATGGCGGCGCGGCAGGCGACAACACCGCCACCCCCGACGGCGAGGACGCCGCCAAGGCTGCGGAATAGCGGTCGGGCCGGCTGGCGGTGGTCGCCGTCAGGCAGCCAGCAACCGGGCGAGCGCACAATACCGTTCCAGATCAACCGTTTCGGCCCGGTCGGTCGGCGCGATCCCCGCGTCGGTCAGCAGGGCCTCGATGTCCGGCGCCAGCCCTTTCAGCGCGGTGCGCAGCATCTTGCGCCGCTGGTTGAAAGCGGTTGCGACAACGCGTTCCAGAACCTTCGGATCGGCCGGGAAACGCGGTTCGGGCAGGGCCGTCAGATGCACGACCGCGCTGGACACCTTGGGCGGCGGGGTGAAGGCGGAGGGCGGCAGATGCATGACGATCCGCGCCTCGGCCCGCCATTGCGCCAGCAGCGCCAGCCGCCCGTAACTCTTGCCGCCGGGCCGTGCCACGATCCGCTCGGCCACCTCCTTCTGGAACATCAGGGTAAGCGATTCCCAGAAGGGCGGCCAGTCCGCCGGGGTCAGCCACCGCACCAGCAGCTCGGTTCCGACGTTGTAGGGCAGGTTGGCCACGACCTTGACAGGCGGGGAAAGGTGGGCCAGCGGATCGACCTGCAGCGCGTCGGCGTTGATGACCTCCAGCCGCCCGGGATGGGCCGCCGCGATCTCGGCCAGCGCGGGCAGGCAGCGGGTGTCCTTTTCCACCACCAGCACCTTGCGCGCCCCCTCGGCCAGCAGGCCCCGGGTCAGGCCGCCGGGGCCCGGCCCGATTTCCAGCACGTCGGCGCCGCGGATATCGCCCGCCGACCGCGCGATCTTGGCCGTCAGGTTGAGATCCAGCAGGAAGTTCTGGCCCAGCGACTTGCGCGCGGACAGGCCGTGTGCCGCGATGACCTCGCGCAGGGGGGGCAGGGTGTCGATTGCGCTCATGACCGCCTCAATCGGGGATCGGGCGGGTAATGGCAAGAGGGCACAGCCCCGCGACCGAGCCGCGGGTCATTGCCGGGTCCGCGCCATGCGATCGGCCAGTTTCAGCGCCTCGATCAGCGAGGTCGGATCGGCCTTGCCCTGTCCGGCGATGTCGAAGGCCGTTCCGTGATCGGGGGATGTGCGGATGAAGGGCAGCCCGAGCGTCAGGTTCACGCCGCGGTCGAAATCCAGCGTCTTGATCGGGATGAGCGCCTGATCGTGGTACATGGCCACCGCCGCGTCGTAGCGCGCGCGCGCGGCGGCGTGGAACATCGTGTCGGCGGGCAGGGGGCCGGACAGGTCCATGCCCTGCGCGCGCAGCCGGTCGAGAACCGGCGCGATCACCTCGATCTCCTCGCGGCCCATCCGGCCGCCTTCGCCCGCATGGGGGTTCAGCCCGGCCACGGCAAGGCGCGGCGCGTCGATGCCGAAATCGCGGCGCAGCCCGGCCTCGGTGATCCTGAGCGTTTCCGCCAGCAGCCCGGGTGTGAGGGCGCGGGGCACCTCGGCCAGCGGGATATGGATCGTCGTCGGGACGACCCGCAGCCTGTCGCTGGCCAGCATCATCACGACGCGCTCCACCCCGGCCAATGCGGCGAGGTACTCGGTATGGCCGGGATGGGCGAAATCCGCGCCCGCCTGCAGCGCCTGCTTGCTGATCGGTGCGGTGCACAGCGCCGAGGCGGTGCCCGCGCGTACCAGATCGACGCCCTGCGCGATCACGTCGATCACCGCCTGTGCATGGGCCGGGTCCGGGAGGCCGGGGCGCGCGGGGCCGTCGAACCCGTGTCGCAGCACCGGCAGGGCCTTGGGCGCGACGGCCGCCGCCTCGGCCGGATCGTCGATTTCCGCCACGGGGGTGCCATCGGGCAGATGGGCCGGGTCGCCGATCAGGAAAAAGGGCAGGTCCGCACGCAGCGATGCCCATGCGCGCGCGGCCAGTTCCGGACCGATCCCGGCCGGTTCCCCGCAGGTCAGCGCGACGGGCGCGGTCATTGCAATTCGACGATCCGCGCCTCGGCCCGCAATTGTTCGAGGTAGCCGTCGGCGAACGAATTGAGGCGCCGGTCGCGGATGAACCCGGTCAGCTGTTCGCCGGTGGGGCCGTCGCCCTCCATCTCGGGGACGCGCCCGCACAGCATGATGAGCATCAGCGTCTCGCCGTTGGCGCGGGTAAGGTTGGTCGATACCTCGCCAGGGTCGAGTTTGGTCAGTTCCATGGCCACGTCCTGCGGGATTTCATCGGGCGCGCGGCTGATCCGTTCCAGCACCTCGGGGGGTTCGTCCTGCGCGACGCCGTACAGGTCGTCACACACGTCCACGTCGGCGCGCACCTGCTCGGCGCGGGCCAGCGCCTGCGCGTTGCGGCCGCCGTCGATGTGATAGGTGGCATACTCGATCGTGGAGTATTGCGGCGGGGGCGGGGTGATTTCCTGAATGTCGCGCAGCTGGAACAGCGCGACGGCGCCGTCCAGCGGCAGCGGATCGCTCACGTCGCCGGGCGCCAGCCCGAGGATGACCGAGCGGAGCTGCGGCGGCAATTCGTTCAGGGGCGTCCAGTCCAGCCGGCCCCCGCGCGCGGCGGTGCCCGCGGCGGAGTATTGCCGCGCCTGCGCGGCAAAGGCCGATTGCGAGGTGATCTGCGCGATCTCCCGGGCCCGCGCGCGCACGGCGTCTTCGCGGCCCTGCTGAAGGGGCATGATGATCTCGGACAACAGGACGCGGACGCCGGCGCGGCCGGATACCGCGGCGCGGGCGCGTTCGAGGTCATCCTCGCTGACCGCGATGCGGCGGGCGAATCGCGCCCGGGTCAGTTCGCGCCAGATGACCCCTGCGCGCACGAATTCGCGGAACGATTCCTCGGACACGCCGGCCTGCTGCAATTGCGCGATGAACTGGTCGGCGGGCATGTCGGCGCGTTCGGCGAATTCGGCCATGCCATCCCGGATATCGGCGTCTTCGAGTGTCAGGCCGTTGCGGCGGGCGGCGTCCAGCTTGAGCCGTTCCTCCACCAGCTGTTCGCGCGCCAGCGTCTCGGGGTCGCCCGGCGCCCGGAAAAGCGTCAGCATGCGGGCCCGCTGGCGCAGTTCGTAGCGGGTGATCGCCATGTCGTTCACCTTGATCAAAGGCTCGAAAAGGTTCTGGGCCGCCGCGCGCGGCGCATCCGACGCCACCAGCGTGGCGGCAATGACAAGGCCCAGTGCCCAACCGCGGGCGATTAACTGCATTCGTGTTGTCATGCGTCCTATTTCCTGCATGTCCTGACGTAGCTTTTGTCGCGTGTCTTGGCGGTGAACCCCCGCAGCCCCACCGTCAGGCTTATGTTCGTCGACGGTTCGAGAATAGTGGAAGAGGTGAAGCGACGCGAGGCCGAAAGCGAGATGTCCACGCATTCGTTGGTGTAGGTCAGCCCCAGCCCGGCGCGGATGCTGCTGTCGCTGGCGGCGTCGTAGCGCCATTCCGCGCTGCCCGTCCAGTGACGCGACAGCCGGTAGCTGCCGTCGAAGGACCATTCCGACACCGTGTTGGGACGGGCCTCGGCCGGGTCGTTGCTGAGCCATATGTAGGTGGCGCCGATATCGGCCTTCTCGTTGCGCCAGCTTGCGCGGGCCTCGGCCTTGGTGGTGTCCAGCCCGTCGTCGAACACGCTGCGCGCGGTCAGTGTCATGCCGCCCGGTGTCTTGACCTGACCGGCCACCAGCATGTCCGAGAACCTGTCCTGCAGGCCCGAGGACTTGGTGAAGCTCGTGCCGCCGCGCGGCTCCAGCGGCGTCTCCTCGCGGATCACCTGCCCGAAGGCGAGCGCGCTTTGCCCGCCGCCCGCGCCGTAGCGGGTCCATTTCAGGCCGATGGCCCCGCTCGTGCCCCGTTCGCGCCGGTCGGGCGCGCTGAAGCGGGACAGGGCGAACAGGTTGCCCTCGTCGAACTCGATCCGGGTGCTTTCGTCGTTGGGGATGTCGGGATTGCTGCCGCCCGTCCAGGCGAATTGCAGGACAGGCTCGATCACGTGCGATGTCCCGCGCGCCGTGGACTTCATGAGTGGCCAGCGCAGCTTGACGGCCGCGGTCGGGGTGATCTCGGTGGCGGACGAGCGGCTGGTGCCGCCGGCTTGCCGGATCCGGTGGGAATCGATCGCCACCCCGGTCCGGAAAGAGCCCAGCACGCCGCCCGGCAGCACCCAGCTGCGCCGCCAGTCCGCGCTGGTGCTCAGCCGCGTGACATCGCGACCGTCGGCGAAACTGTCGAAATCCGGCCCGTCCGTGACGAGGTCCGAGGAGCGGAAATGACTGTGCGCCGAGGCCGAGACGAACAGCTCGCCGCCCGGTCCCTGCGGGAAGACCCGGCGTTCGTAGTTGGCGTCGGCAACGATGGTGGGCAGCGTCGAATTGTCCTCGTTCGGGCGCAGCGAATGGAAATGCGTCAGCGCGCCGCGAACGTGTTCGTCGCGCCGCGTGCGCGCCACGGCGATCTCGCTGTCGAGGCGGTCCTTGTCGGAATAGTCGTAGTCCAGCAGGAAGGTGTCGTCGTTCACCGCCTCGACGTCGAAGGTCAGCCGGAAATCGCGGGGCAGGTCGAATTCACCATCGGCAAAGACATAGGCCCGGCGGCTGCGCGTGCCCAGGTCGTCGTCGGCCACGGCGCCTGTCACCTCGATCCGGCCGTTGCGGAAGGCCTGCCGGTACCGGAATTCGAGGGTTCGCGTCTCGTTCGTCCAGAAAGGCGTGAGGGTGAGGTCCTTGTGGTCCCCGATCCGGATGAAATAGGGCACCTTCAGCCCGAAGCCGAGCAGCGTGGAGTTGTGCAGCGACGGGATGAGAAAGCCGCTGGCGCGTTCCAGCGTCGGATCGGGCAGGCGCAGCCGCGGCAGGTAGAAGATCGGCGTGTCCAGCACCCGAAGCTGCGCGTCGTCGAAATAGAGCTGGCGTTCCTGCTGGTCGTGGATCACCCGGCGCGCCCGGATCTGCCATAGCGGCGGGCGGCCCGTCTCGCAGACCCGGCAGGATGTCACGGCGGCCTTGTAGAGCTGTGAATAGCGTGCCTCGATCCGGCGCATTTCGTGCGCGGCCAGTTGCAGCTGGTTGTCGAGCACCACGCGCGCCCCGCTCAGCAGGCCGTTGCGCATGTCGCGGTCAAGCTCGGCCGCGCCGGCAAGGATCAGCGTCGTGTCATTCTCGTGCAGCCGGATCGGCCCCTTGATCGTCAGCTTGTCGGCCTCGCGGTCGTAGATCACCGCGTGGGCTTCCAGCCGCCGCGCGCCCAGCATGGCCTCGACATTGCCTTCGGCGACAAGGTTGTTGTCGGCGGTGATGCGCACGTCGTCGGCGACCAGCATCGCGGCGCCGTTTTCGTCAGCGCTCGTGTCCCGCGGTTGCGCCGAGGCGGCCCGGGGCGGCGGCGCGAGCGTCAGCGCCGCAAGCAGAAGAAACAGCGCCAGCGCCTTCATCCGTCCTCCATGTGCAGCAGGATTCCGATGGCCAGCAGCAGCGAGGCCACGGGCGGCGCCCACGCCGCCAGCATGACGGGGATCTGTCCGTTCTCGCCGAGGATCTGCGCGAAGTTGCGCACGTAATGCAGCCCGAACCCCAGCATCACCGCGACCAGCACGGAAATGCCGGTGTTGGAAAGCCGCGTGTGCTGCATGGTAAAGGCCGACGCCACCAGAACCAGCGCGACCAGGAACAGCGGCCGCGACAGCTCCATCTGGAACCAGACGGCGTAGCGGCGCGCCGAGAACCCGGCCTCTTCCAGCTGGGCGATGAACTGCGGCAGGTCCCAGACAGGGATGAATTGGGGCTTGCCGAAACTGTCGATGATCCGGTCCTGGGTCAGCGCCGAGGGCAGTTCGTAGGTGTCCAGTTGCCGCGCCGTCGATTCCGGGTTGTCCCCGATAGATATATTCCACAGCTTGACATCGCGCATGCGCCACGCGCCCTCCGTCAGTCGCGCGGTGTTCGCGGCGATACGCCTCAGCGGTTCCCCGTCAGGGGAGAAGGCGATGAAGGTCGCGTCGTGCAACGTGCCGAGATCCGAGCTTGCGCGCCGGGCGTGAATGACGGTCTGGCCGTCGGAACTGCCCTGCCGCAGCCAGAGCCCTTCGGACGCGATGGCAAGGATGCTGGAGCCGCTGTCGAGATACCCGTTGACCAGATCGTTGTACCGCTTGGATGCGGCGGCGACGATCGGGTTGAACATGCTGACGGCGATCACCCCGACCAGCGCGGCCACGCTGACCGGGCCGATCAACCCGCGCAGCGCCGACCGGCCCGCCGCGCGCACGACCACAAGCTCGGACGACCGTGCCAGCCGCACGAAAAGCGCGACCGTCGCGAGGATCATGACCAGCGGCAGGATCTCGTAATTGGCATGGGGCAGGTTCAGGGCGACGATCTCGGCCACGCGGGCGAAGGGCAGGTCGGGGAAATCCTGCAATTCATCCACGAGGTCGATCAGCGCCAGGAGAACCGCGAACACCGCCGCGATCCCGGCGAAGGTCCAGAAGAACTTGCGCGCGAAGTAGAGGTGAAGGATCATGCCGCCCCCCTCGCGGGCCGCAGCCGGGCCCTGATCCTGTGCCACAGCCCCGGCCTGTCGGCCAGGGACAGCAGCGCCGCCGTCAGTGCCGCGCCCGTGGCCGCCGGCAGGTACAGCAGAGGCCACAGCGCCGCGTTGGCGAGCACGGGGCCCGACACGACGCCCTCGATCATCTTGATCATGACCAGCAGGAAGAACGCCGTCACGATCTGCCACCAGACCCCGAAACGGCTGAAATTGCCCAGCAGCAACGTGGCGAAGCCCACGGCCGCCGCGATGATGCACATCAAGGCCTGCGCGAAACGGCCGTGCACCTCGTACATGATCTGGCCGCCGGTGGCGCCGGTCCGGGCGGCGACGGACCCGGGACGCAGCAGCATGTCGAGGGTGTGCATGAACCCGACCTTGTCGAGGTCGATCGCGTCGCGCGTGATCAGGCTGCTGACATCGTAGGAGAAATCATCGAAATGCGTGGTGAAGAGGCGTTTGCCGTCCTGCCTGAGATTCTGGGCCAGACCGGACAGCATCACCAGCTTGGTTCCCCCGCCTTCCTGCACGAGGTAGGCCTTGGCCGAGGTGTAGGTCACCGGGTTGTCCTCGTTGCGCCTGTCCGACAGAAAGACGTTGTGCAGCTCGCCCTCGGGCGTGATGTCGCGGATGTAGAACGTGATCCCGGGGGCGGGATGGAGGAACTCGCCCTCGGTCAGCAGCTTGGCGGTGATGTTCTGGCTGACTTCCGCGCGGCGCAGCTTGAGCTGGCTGAGGCTGGTCGGGATCAGCAGATGCGTGAGCAGCGACATCATCAGCGCGATGATCGCGCCGTAGATCAACACGGGCCGGATCAGCCGCCACGGTGAATAGCCCGTGGCCTGCATCACCGTCAGTTCGCTTTCGGTGCTCAGCCGGTTGGTGACGTAGATGACCGCGGCGAAGGCGGCGATGGGCAGGACCACGCCGATCACGCCGGGCAGGGTCAGCGCCGTGAATTCGAGGAAGATCCATGTCGGCTGCCCGTCGCCGATCAGGCGGTCGAACATTCGCACGGCCTTGTTGATCCAGAAGATCGACACCAGCACGAGGGCGAAGAATCCGAACAGCACCATGAATTGCGACAGCATGTACCTGTCGAATCTGGTCACCCTCTTTCCCCCGAATGCAGCAGTCGTCGGCGGGAACCTATCGGAATTGGCCACCGGGGAAAACTGCTAACTGGCCAAGCAGGCGCAGCCGCGCTAGGACTCGGCACGAACAAGCAAGGAGAGCCCCATGACCTCACCGGTTTCCGTCACCTTTTCCGAGACTGATCTTGACGCCATCGCCGCCGCCGAGGGGCGCGTGGCGGTGATCGTCACGCCCGACGGCAAGATGGATTCGGCCGCGCGCCGGGTGAACCGGCTGACAAAGGGCGCGCTCAAGCGGCTGGTCGAGAGCGAGGCGTGGACAAGGGCGAAGCCGGGCGAGGTGACGACGCTGGCATGGCCCGTCGGCATGGCGGCCGAGGCGCTCGACGTGCTGTGCCTCGACCGGGGCGCCAAGCCCGACGCGGCGCGCAAGGCGGGTGTCGCGCTGGGCAAGCTGATGGGCGACAAGGACATGATGGTTCTGGCCGCGCAGCTGCGCCGCCCGGCTGACCTGACGCTGGGTATCGTGCTGCGCAACTATGCCTTCACCGCGCACAAGACGGACAAGGCCAAGACGGCCGGGCAGGGCGCGCTTGCCGTGATGGTCGCCAAGCCCGAGGAAACCCGCGCCGAGGCCGCCCCCGCGCTGGCCGTGGCGGAGGGCGTGTTCCTGACCCGCGATCTCGTCAGCGAGCCGGCCAACCACCTGACCACGTCCGAGTTCGCCGAGCGTATCGCCGGCATGGCCGAGCCGGGGCTGAAGATCACCATCCTCGACGAGGACGAGATGAAGAAGCTGGGCATGGATCTCTTGCTGTCGGTCGGCCACGGCAGCGCCAGCCCCTCGAAACTGGCGGTCATGGAATGGCAGGGCGGTCCCGATGACGCCGCGCCGCTGGCACTGGTGGGCAAGGGCGTCGTCTTCGACACCGGCGGCATCAGCCTCAAGCCCGCGCAGGGCATGGAGGAGATGACGATGGACATGGGCGGCGCCGGCGTGGTGACCGGCGTCATGCACGCGCTGGCCAAGCGCAAGGCGCAGGCCAATGTCGTGGGCCTTGTCGGGCTGGTCGAGAACATGCCGTCGGATCGCGCGACGCGTCCCGGCGATGTTGTTTCCTCGATGAAGGGCGACACGGTCGAGATCATCAACACCGACGCCGAGGGACGGTTGGTGCTGGCCGACGTGATGTGGTACGCGCAGCAGACCTATCAGCCGGCCGCCGTGATCGACCTGGCCACCCTGACGGGCGCGATCATCATCGGCCTGGGCCACGAAAAGGCCGGGGTCTTTTCCAACGACGACGCGCTTTGCGCCGATTTCCTGAAGGCGGCCGAGGGCGAGGGCGAGGGGGCCTGGCGCCTGCCCCTGGGCGAGAAGTACGACGAGCAACTCAAATCCGACATCGCCGACATGAAGAACGTGGGCGGCCGGCCCGCCGGGTCGATCACCGCGGCGCAGTTCCTGCAACGCTTCGTGCAGGAAGGGACGCCGTGGATTCACCTCGACATCGCGGGCGTGGCGCGCGTCGGTGCCGAGACGGCCCATGCGCCCAAGGGCGCGTCGGGCTGGGGCGTCATGGCGCTGAACAGGCTTGTCGCGGACCGCTTCGAACAGGGCTGAGAATGGGCGCGGCCTTCTTCTACCATCTCACGCGCCGCCCGTTGGAGGCGACGCTGCCCATGCTGCTGGACAAGGCGCGCGGCGCGGGCTGGCGCGTGGCAGTGCGCGGGGTGGCGGCCGAGCGGATGGAGTGGCTGGACCAGAAGCTATGGCTTGAGCCGGAGGAGGGATTCCTGCCCCACGGCCTCGCCGGGGGCGCGCATGACGCCGACCAGCCCGTGCTGCTGACCACCGCGTCCGGCCTGCCCAACGGCGCGGCCTGCGTGATGAGCATCGACGGCGCGGCCGTCACTGCCGACGAGGTGCAGCGGCTGGAGCGCACCTGCATCCTGTTCGACGGCCACGACGCGCAGGCCGTGCAGCACGCCAGAACGCAGTGGAAATCCCTGACCGACGCGGGCTGTGCGGCGCAATACTGGTCGGAGGCGTCGGGCAGGTGGGAAAAGAAGGCCGACAGCGCTGGCGCATCAGCCTGAGGAGGCCACGTGCCGTTTGACCCGCACGCCGAAAGAAGGGCCGCCCGTCCGGCCCCGGCCCTTTGCAGCAAGTGATGCAGGGCGGCGCTGAGGGCCGTACGGGACAGTCTGCTGACACGTATCGAGCTTCCGAACAAGTCTTCGGGAACCGGTTGCGATGAAGGTCGGCTGTGCGGAGGACGTGGACGTTTGACTTGATTTGCCGAGCCGCGCCGTCGCCGGGCCGCGGCACGGCGATCCGCCCTTCGAGCCTCTCGATTTATTTCGGCATCTGGCGCGCATCCTCGACACGGGGCGCCAAGGGTCACCCGATCGCTGGGCCGAGGGGGCGGCCCGTCGATGGCGCGGCGACCTTCGGCCTTGATCCCGCGCCCTTGGGTTTCTGCCGAACGGTCGTCATCAATAACCCGGCACCCGCCAACAATGGCCCGGAGCGGTCATTACGCCCCGAGCCACTGCGCGTCTCCCGTGCATCATCCGCTGCAAAGGGCCGCCCTGCGCATCACGACGTCTTCAGAACGACATGATCCGCGTGTTGTCAGCCAGCAGACGCTTGGCCATCGCCGGGGGCTTGGCGCTGCCCACGCCGTCGAGCAACGCGTCCATGCCTACCCCCTTGTTCGGCAGGTAGATCGCGCAGACCTCGACCTTGCCGCCCTTGGCCATGATCTTCTGCATCAGACCTTGCGGGCTCATCCCCTTGGGTTTCTGGGGCGCGGTGGCCCCGTCGGGGGCGTCCTTGAGGGCGAGGTCACCGCCGGGGCCGCAGAGCAGCGTGTAGGTGTTGGCGCCCTGTTGCAGGGATTGCATGGTCAGGACCATGCTCATCAGTTGTGTCTGCGGGTTGTCGCTGGTGACGATCGTCACCAGCTTCTGCGTGTCCTCGGCAGCGGCGGGGGCGGTCAGGCCGGCCAGCGCCACGAGCGCCGCGGTCAGTGTCTTGCGCATCGGTTGCTTCCTTTTCCATCAGGCGTTTCATGAAAATGTGACCCTGAAAGTCACATTTGAGCCGACCCTAGGAAAGCCCGCGGCGGCGGGCCTTGATCTGCGTCAAATACATTCTGGAAATTGAATTCGATTCTGCCGATCCCCGCACGCGTGGCCGTCGCGCGTCGGCCATGCGTGGGCATCGTGCCGGTGGGTTTGTCGTGGCGGAAAGCCGACCGGGGGCCGAGCGGGTGTCAGACCGGGCCACCGGCCTCGTCGAACAGGAACGCCCGTAGGTTGGCGGCCTGCGTGCCGAGCCGGGTGTCCTCGCGCTCCAGCAGCCAGTAACCCCGCCCGGTGGCCAGCGGGCCGGGCGCCAGCGGGCGGAGCCT
Organism: Roseovarius halophilus (ex Wu et al. 2025); assembly: GCF_047086965.1. Lineage (NCBI taxonomy): Bacteria > Pseudomonadati > Pseudomonadota > Alphaproteobacteria > Rhodobacterales > Roseobacteraceae > Roseovarius > Roseovarius halophilus (ex Wu et al. 2025). The sequence goes on from NZ_JBKOTX010000064.1 coordinate 23,520, forward strand.
GCCGCTTCGGATTTCATCACACAGCATCGGAAAGCTGCCGAGCGCGATTCCCTGACCGCGCAGGGCGAGGCCGATCGCGTGGGCATATGTGGCGCAGCCGGTTCGCGGCCAGTCCGATATGTCGGTCGCGCCGGGCAGGCGTGACCAGCGGTCCCAGCCGATCCAGTCGGGCCCGGAGCGGGGAAAATCGAGGAGCGGCACCTGCCCGCGCAACGCGGTGACATCGGTGCCCGCGCCCAGCCCGTCGCGCAGCGCCGGCGCGCATACCGGTTGCAGGTCCTCGGTCAGGATCGGCGTGGCCCGCCACCCGGGAAAGCGGCCGTCGCCGTAGATCAGGACAAGGTCATGAGGGTCCGTCAACAGTTCGGCCGGGCTGTCGGTGAGCGTGAGCGCCACGTCGCCGCCGCGATCCCCGAGCGCGAACTGCCGCAGCCGGGGTTGCAGCCAGAACAGGGCAAGCGCGTTCATGCAGGCCAGCCGGACGGCGGGGCGGGCCGGGGATCGTAGGTCGGCGATGGTCTGCGCGATGAAATCGAAACCCAGCCCGACGCGCGACACGAGCCTGTCGCCCTCGGGCGTGGTCCGTATGCCGCGGCCGTCGCGTGCCACAAGCTTGACGCCCAGCCAGTCCTCGAGCCCGCGCACGCGCTTGCTGACGGCGGCCTGGCTGACATTCAGCTCCCGCGCGGCGGCGGTGAAGCCCTGATGGCGGCCGACGCATTCAAGATACAGCAGGGCGTCCAGCGGGGGCAGTTTCCGTCGGTAATTACTCATGACTTCAAGTTACGAATTAAACGGCGAATTTCCATAATTTTATGACTTTGTGCTGGCTGGTATCATCACTTTGCACACAGAAAAGGATTGGTGATGGCGGAATTCGACTGGCACGCGGAACGCAGCGATTTGCACGGGCTGGCGCAACTGGACAGGGCCCCCGAGGGCGATATCGACATGGTCGCCGTTCGGCGCTACCGGCAGTCGCGCGTGCGGGCGGAAATGGCCGCGCGCGGCATCGCGGCGGTGATCCTGAGCGACCCTGTGAACATCCGCTACGCGACGGGCACGCGGAACATGCAGGTGTTCTCGACCCGCAACGCGCCGTCACGCTACCTGTTGATGACGGCCGACCGGGCCATCCTGTTCGAGTTCACGGGCTGCCAGCACCTTGCCGACGGGATCGAGACGGTGGACGAGGTGCGCCCGGCGAAAACCGCCAGTTTCGTCGCGGCCGGGCCCGATATCGCCGCGCGGGAACGTGTCTGGGCCGCCGAGATGGCCGACCTGATACACGACCTTGTCGGCAAGGGCGCGACGGTGGGGCTGGAACGGCTGAACGCCGGCACCGCCATCGCGCTGGCGGGGCAGGGGCTGCGGATCGTGGATGCGCAGGAACCGGTCGAGATGGCCCGCGCGATCAAGTCTGACGAGGAAATGAAATGCGTGATCGCCTCGCTTCGCGCGACGGAGATCGGCGTGGGCAAGCTGCGCGAGGCGGTACGGCCCGGGCTGACCGAGGCCGAACTGTGGTCGGTGCTGCACCTGTCGATCATCGCGCAGAACAGCGATTACGTGGAAACGCGCCTGCTGAACGCGGGCGCGCGCACGAACCCGTGGTTCCAGGAAACCTCGGACAACCTGATCGGCGAGAACGAGCTGATCGCGCTGGATACGGACGTGGTGGGCTGCCACGGATATTACGCCGATTTCTCGCGCACGTTCCATTCCGGGCCGGGCAGGCCGGCGGAGCGGCAGCGCACGCTTTACAAGGTCGCGCACGAACAGGTGCAGTACAACATGTCGATCCTGCGCCCGGGCATGAGTTTCCGCGACTATGCCGATGCGGCGTGGGACATCCCCGAGCGGTATTACGCCAACCGCTATTACCTCAGCGCGCATGGTTGCGGCATGACGGGGGAATATCCCTATCTGTATCACCACGGCGATTTCCCCGACGCGGGCTACGACGGTGAAATCCGGCCCGGCATGACGCTGTGCGTCGAAAGTTATATCGGCGAGGAGGGCGGCAAGGAAGGCGTGAAGCTGGAACAGCAGGTGTTGATCACCGACAGCGGCATCGAGCTTCTGTCACGGTTCCCGTTCGAGGACGCGTTGCTGCGCTGACGCGGCGGGGGTGTGCAGGCGGGGCAGCGCGCCCCGCCGCACATGGGTCAAACCAGCCGCGAGGTTTCCATCGCCGCACGCACGAAATCCGCGAAGAGCGGGTGCGGCGCGAAGGGCTTGGACTTGAGTTCGGGGTGATATTGCACGCCGATGAACCACGGGTGATCGGGCCATTCCACGATCTCGGGCAGGCGGCCGTCAGGTGACATGCCCGAGAATTTCAGCCCCGTCGCTTCCAGCTTCTCGCGATACTTGGTGTCGACCTCGTAGCGGTGGCGATGGCGTTCGTCGATGAGGTTCGTGCCGTAGATGCCGGCGACGCGGGACCCTTCGGCGAGGACGGCGTCGTAGGCGCCAAGGCGCATCGTGCCGCCCTTGTCATCGGACACCTTGCGGCGGACCTTCTCGTTGCCTTGCACCCATTCCTTGAGGTGGTAGACGACCGGGGTGAAGCGTTTCCTGCCCGCTTCGTGGTCGAATTCCTCGGAACCGGCATCGTCGAGCCCGGCAAGGTTGCGCGCGGCCTCGATCACGGCCATCTGCATGCCGAGACAGATCCCGAGGTAGGGGATCTCGCGTTCGCGGGCGAACTGCGCCGCCTTGATCTTGCCCTCGGTGCCCCGCTCGCCGAAGCCGCCGGGCACGAGGATGGCGTGGAAGCCTTCGAGGTAGGGGGCCGGATCCTCGCGGTCGAATATCTCGGCATCGACCCACTGGACGCGCACGCCGACGCGGTTGGCCATCCCGCCATGCGTCAGCGCCTCCTTGATGGACTTGTAGGCGTCTTCCAGCTGGGTGTACTTGCCGACGATGGCGATGTTGACCGTGCCGTCGGTGTAGTGGATGCGGTCGGCCACGTCCTGCCAGACGCGCAGGTCCGGTCGCGGGGCCGGGGCGATCTGGAAGGCGTCGAGCACGGCCTGGTCCAGCCCCTCGCGGTGGTAGGCCAGCGGGGCCTCGTAGATCGAGCCGAGGTCGTAGGCGGCGACGACGGATTCCTTGCGGACGTTGCAGAAAAGCGCGATCTTCTCGCGTTCCTTGTCGGGGATCGGCTGCTCGGACCGGCAGACAAGGATGTCGGGCGCGATCCCGATGGATTGCAGCTCCTTCACGCTGTGCTGGGTCGGCTTGGTCTTGAGTTCGCCGCTGGCCGCGATGTAGGGCAGCAGCGTCAGGTGCATGAAGATGCATTGCCCGCGCGGCCTGTCGTGGCTGAATTGGCGGATCGCCTCGAAGAAGGGCAGCCCCTCGATGTCGCCCACCGTGCCGCCGATCTCGCACAGCATGAAATCGACCTCGTCATCGCCGATGGCGATGAAATCCTTGATCTCGTTCGTGACATGCGGCACGACTTGGATCGTTTTGCCGAGGTAATCGCCGCGGCGTTCCTTTTCCAGCACGTTGGAATAGATGCGTCCCGAACTGACCGAGTCGGTCATGCGGGCGGGCACCCCGGTGAAGCGTTCGTAATGGCCGAGATCGAGATCGGTTTCGGCCCCGTCATCGGTGACGAAGACCTCGCCGTGCTCGAACGGCGACATCGTGCCCGGATCGACGTTGAGGTAGGGATCGAGCTTGCGCAGCCGCACCGAGAAGCCGCGCGCCTGAAGCAGCGCACCGAGCGCGGCCGAGGCGAGCCCCTTTCCGAGGGAGGACACGACGCCGCCCGTGATGAAGATATACCGTGCCATATCCGTGGCATCCCCCGTGATTTTCAGCTTCGGTTTCGCAAGTCGGCTGAGCCATGCACGCAGTGGTTTTGCCCCAGCATCACGGGACCCGACCCATACAGGATTACGGCCCGCGGCGCAAGCTGGACGCAAGATGCTGTGGCGCCCCGCGGCGCGGCCTCAATGCGTGGTGGTCAATCCGCTGTCGGTGTCAATGGTGCGCTGTCATCGGCCGAGGGCGGCAGCAGGTCGTCGCCCTCGGGCACGGCCGGGCCGGGCGCGGTTTCGTCGGCCGGGGCGTCTGTCACGCGGTCGAGAACCGACGCGCCCGACGATTCCTGTGCCGCGATGATCGTCAGGGTCAGCGACGTGGCGATGAAGGCGATCGCGAGGCCCCAGGTCAGCTTGCCGAGCGCGGTGGCCGCGGCCCGGCCCGGTACG
>NZ_JBKOTX010000065.1:0-27558 GCF_047086965.1 Roseovarius halophilus (ex Wu et al. 2025)
GCCCGCGGATGCGGGCGATGGGCGCCGGCGCGGGGCCGAAAACCTGCGCGCCGGCGTGACGCACGGGCGCGTCCCGCCGCGCAAGTTCATTCGCGAATTCAAAGACTTCATCCATATCTGTCGAGGACAGGATGATCCCGGCCATGCGTCCATAGGGCGGCATTCCGGCCTGCCGCCGCTCATCGGCCTCAGCGCGCCAGAATCCCTCTTCGTCGCCCGTCAGGATGGCACGGATCACCGGGTGTTCAGGCTGATAGGTCTGCAACAGCGCCGTGCCCGGCGTGGCCTGCCGCCCGGCGCGCCCGGCCACCTGCCGCATCAGCTGGAACGTCCGCTCCGCCGCCCGCAGGTCAGAGCCCTGCAACCCAAGGTCAGCGTCAATCACGCCGACCAGCGTAAGGTTCGGAAAATTATGACCTTTTGCGACCAGTTGCGTCCCGATGATCAGGTCCGCGCCCCCCTCGGCAATCTCCGCCACCTGCGCCTTGAGCGCCCGCGCCGACCCGAAAAGATCGGAACTCAGCACCGCGATCCGCGCATCCGGGAACAGCGTGCGCGCTTCCTCGGCCAATCGCTCCACCCCGGGCCCCACGGCCGCAAGCCGCCCTTCGGCACCGCAGGCGGGGCACGTATCGGGCATCGGCCGCGTTTCACCGCACTGGTGACAGACAAGCCGCTTGAGGAACCGGTGCTCCACCATGCGCGCGTCGCAATGCTCGCAGCCGATCTGGTTCCCGCAGGCCCGACACAGGGTTATGGGCGCGTAACCCCTTCTGTTGATGAAAAAAAGCGCTTGCTCTCCCCGTGCGATCCGGGCATTGGCCGCCGCTTGCAAACCCGCGGATATCCATCGATCCGACGGCAGCTTTTCGCCCCGCATGTCGATCGTCCGCAGCTCGGGCATCACGGCCGCGCCGAAACGCACCGTCAAGTCAAGCCTCTGATACTTGCCCGCCTCCGCGTTGGCCCAGCTTTCAAGGCTGGGCGTGGCCGAGGCCAAAACAACCCGCGCCCCGCAAATGCTTGCCCTGAGCACCGCCATGTCGCGCGCGTTGTACAGCACGCCCTCCTCCTGCTTGTAGGAACTGTCATGTTCCTCGTCCACGACGATCAGGCCAAGGTTCTGGAAAGGCAGGAAAAGGGCCGAGCGCGCGCCCACCACGATCTGCGCACCGCCCTGCCCCACCATCTTCCAGGCACGGCGGCGTTCCGTCATCGTGACGCCCGAATGCCATTCCGCCGGGCGGGCACCGAAACGTGCCTCGACGCGGGTCAGAAACTCCGTCGTCAGGGCGATCTCGGGCAGCAGCACGAGCGCCTGTCGGCCGCCACGCAGGCAGGCCGCCACTGCCTCGAGGTAAACCTCGGTCTTGCCCGACCCGGTGACGCCCCGCAAAAGCGTGGTACCGTACCCCCCTGTTTCAAGGCCCTTTTTCAGCTCATCGGCCGCCTTGGCCTGATCCTCGGTCATGTCCGGGCCATCGCGGTACGGATCCAACCTCGGGTAAGGCAGGTCACGCGGTGTATCCTCTTCAACGAGCACGCCCTGCTTCACCAAGCCCTTGACCACCCCGGACGACACGCCGGCCTGGTCACAGAGTTCACGTAGTGTAAAGGAAAGCCCCCCAAACTCCGCCAGAGTCGCAAGCACCCGTTTGCGCGCGCCGGTCTGCCGGTCGGGACGTCCCTCCCCCGGCCGGTAGATCTTGCGCATCGACGGCGGGTCGCCCAGACCCGGCGCACGTGTCGCCAGCCGCAACATCTGGGGCAACGGCGTCAGCGTGTAATCGGCGGCCCGGCGCAGGAATTCCTGCAGTTCCTCGCGCATCGGCGCGACATCCAGCACCCGGATGACCGACCGCGCCTTGCTGAGATCGAAACCGCCCCTTCCCGGCCCCCACACAACGCCAATCACCTTGCGCGGGCCAAGGGGCACCTCCACGAAGGCACCGATCTGGCAGCCGCCCTCGGGCGCGCGGTAATCCAGTGTGCCGTCGAGCGGTTGCACCGTCAGGACCGAAACAAGCGTTCCCTCGTCGAAGAAATCCGTGACGGCTAACGGCAACGACAGGCTCCTTCAAAGGGGTTTCGGCAAGGCAATCCATGAGGTACACGCTTGGTGACCAGACTCCAACCCGCCGCTGAGGGATGCGCCCCATGAAATTCTTCGTAGATACCGCCGAAGTCGACGAAATCGCCGAGCTCAAGGACCTGGGCATGGTCGATGGCGTCACGACCAACCCGTCGCTCATCATGAAATCAGGCCGCGACATCCTTGAAGTAACCAAGGAAATCACGGAAATGGTCGACGGCCCTGTCAGCGCCGAGGTGATCGCGACCAAGGCAGACGCGATGATCGAGGAAGGCCGCAAGCTGGCCCAGATCGCCGACAATATCGCCATCAAGGTACCGCTGACATGGGACGGGCTGAAAGCGTGCAACGTCCTGACGAACGAGGGCAACATGGTCAACGTGACGCTGTGCTTCTCGGCCAATCAGGCGCTGCTGGCCGCCAAGGCCGGGGCAACCTTCATAAGCCCCTTCATCGGCCGGCTTGATGACATCAACCTCGACGGGATGGAACTGATTGCCGAGATCCGCGAGATTTACGACAATTTCGGGTTCGAGACCCAGATCCTCGCCGCCTCGATCCGCACGGTGAATCACGCCTTTCAATCCGCGCGGATCGGTGCCGACGTAATGACCGCACCGCCGAAGGTGATCAAGCAGATGGCCCAGCATCCGCTGACCGACAAGGGGCTGGAAACCTTTCTGGCCGATTGGGAAAAAACAGGGCAGAAAATCCTTTGAGGGCGTGTTATACACGCGGAAAAGCCAGAGGGACGTATGAGTAGCAAGCCCCGCATGGATGACACCCTGCGCGAACACATCATCGCGCAGCCCGACGTGATCCTTGAAGATCAGGACCTCATGCGCGCGCTTATCGCGGCAAACGAACGCGCCATGGGGGGCAATATCGTCGACTTGCGCGGCATCGCGATGGAGCGGCTGGAAGCACGGCTCGACAGGCTGGAAGACACGCACCGAAATGTCATCGCCGCGGCGTATGAAAACCTTGCCGGCACAAACCAGGTGCATCGGGCCATACTGCGCATGCTGGACCCGGTGGGTTTCGAGGCGTTTCTCAAGGACCTGGGCGGCGACGTGGCCGAGATCCTGCGCGTCGACAGGATCAAGCTCGTGCTCGAGTCGGTTCAGAACGACAACGATCCCGCGGTCCGCCGACTGGGCGATGTCCTGACCGTGGCCGAGCCCGGTTTCATCGAAGGGTACCTGATGGCTGGCCGCAATGCCCCCCTGCGGCAGGTGACGCTGCGGCAGGTCAGCGAAGGTGACATGCGCATTTACGGGCGCGACGCGGGGTTCGTACGGTCCGAAGCCTGCCTCCTGCTCGATTTCGGCGAAGGGCGCCTGCCCGGGATGCTGGCCATGGGCGCGGAGGATCCGCACCAGTTCAGCCCGCAACAGGGCACCGACCTCCTTGCCTTTTTCGGCGGCGTTTTCGAAAGGGCAATGCGCCGCTGGCTGTCATGATCAGCCCCGCTGCACGTGACGCACTGCAGGAATGGCTGGCCTCCCGAAAGGCTGTCGGTGGCATCTCGGAAAACACATTGGCCGCGTATAGCCGCGACGTTGCCGATTTCCTGGCTTTCATGACCGAACACAAGGGCGCGCCACAGGGCATGGGCGCCCTGTCGAGGGTCTCTGTCGGCGACATGCGCAGCTGGATGGCCTTTACAAGGGGCCGCGGTGTAAGTGCCCGATCGCTTGCGCGCAAGCTCTCTGCGGTCAAGAGCTTCTACCGCTGGCTATCCGAACGCGAGGGGATAGAACCCGCCGCGGTTCTGGCCGCGCGCGCGCCGAAATTTCAGCGCAAGATGCCCAGACCTCTTTCACCGGAGGCCGCGAAGGACGTGATCGGCACCGTGGAGGCTCAGGCGGAAACCCCGTGGGTCGCCGCGCGGGATCAAGCCGTCGTGACACTCCTTTACGGGTGCGGCCTGCGTATCTCCGAAGCGCTTTCGCTGGATGGCGCCGCGCTACCGTTGACAGACATGCTGCGGATCACGGGCAAGGGAAACAAGGAACGCGTGGTCCCTGTCATCGCTGCTGCGCGCGACGCCGTCGAGCGTTACGCGCGCCTGTGTCCTTTCGAGATCGGGGCGGGCACGCCCTTGTTTCGCGGTGTCCGCGGTGGGCAGCTGTCGCCGCGACAGGTTCAGAAGGTGCTGGAAAGAACCCGTCTGCAACTGGGGTTGCCCGCCACCGCCACGCCGCACGCCATGAGACACAGCTTCGCGACACATCTGCTGAACGCGGGGGGCGACCTGCGCGCGATACAGGAGTTGCTCGGCCATGCCTCCCTGTCCACGACCCAGGCCTACACAGCCGTCGACACGGTCAGGCTCATGGAAGTCTACAACAACAGCCACCCGCGGTCGGGTGACTGACAGTGTTTGAATTCCCTTTGCATCCAGACCATGATTGCGGCAGTTACCGCGCATGACAGTCCAGACCAAAGCGCTTTTAGTACATCTTTTGACAGCGACGGGCGCCGTTTTCGCGATGCTCGCCATGCTTGCCGCGATTGACCAGAAATGGGACCTCATGTTCCTGTGGCTCGTGGTTGCCTTCGCAGTGGACGGTGTGGACGGCCCGCTGGCGCGCAAATATCACGTACAGAAATACGCGCCGGAATTCGACGGTGTCCTTCTGGACCTGATCATTGACTACCTGACTTACGTGTTCATTCCGGCTTTCGCACTGTTCGAGTCCGATCTCTTGCCCGGCTGGACGGGCTGGTTCGCGATCATCGTGATAACCTACGCCAGTGCCTTGTATTTCGCCTACAGCAGGATGAAGACGACCGACAAATCGTTTTCCGGGTTCCCGGGCTGCTGGAACATGATGGTCTTGGTCATGTTCGCGATCGAACCCGATTTCTGGCTGATCCTGTCTCTTGTCGTTGTCCTGGCGACCTCGATGTTCCTGCCGCTGAAGTTTATTCACCCGGTGCGGACCGCCCGCTGGCGCTGGTTCTCGCTGCCCATGGCGTTCGCATGGACATTCTTTGCGGGATGGGCCGCGTGGGTGGATTTCCACCCCGAGAGCTGGGCACACTGGGGCCTAGTTGTCACGTCCGTATACCTGGTGCTTGCCGGCATCGCGCAGCAGATCATCCCGCAGAAATCACCGTCGGCGTGAGGCCGGGGCAGGTGACGCGCATTCAGTCGGTCGAAAGGAAAACCGCCTCTACCCGGCGGTTGGCGTCCCTACCCGCCGCCGTCCGGTTCGTCGCAATTGGCGAAAGATACCCCATCCCGCCGGCCTCCAGTTGATCACCGGCAACGCCGTGGCGCATCACCAACCGGTCGAGGACAGAAGTGGCACGTTGGCGTGAAAGGTCGACATTGGCCTCAAGGCCCCCGACCGTATCCGTATGGCCGACGAGGGCGATCCTGCGCGTCGAATCAGCCTTCAGGAATGCGGCAAGCCCTCGCAGACTGTCATACGGCCCCGCCCCGAGGGTCGAGGACCCGCTCTCGAACACCAGATCGCCGAGGACGACGTGCCCCTCGCGCATCAAGGCCCCGGCCAAGCTGTCCGCCCGTGCATACACGGCTTCGTCACGCGGCGCAGCGGCACCCCCGGCTTGGCCGGCGGCACCCGCGGAGACATGGACCACCTGCGCATAGCCGGTAGCGCCGGCGCGGCTCACCAGCACTGACAGATAGTCGTGGGCCTGCGTGTCCGTATCCCGCCGCGCAGCCAGGTAACGGTAATCCGAAAGGTCGACAAACATGTCAGGGGCGGCCAGTACATCGGTGTTGAAGCGGAAATCAAAACCGCCACAGGCCTGCCCGGCACAATCGTAGATCACGTCGAAACCCGCATTCTCGATTTGCCGGCGCAAGGGCCCAAGTATCTGCAACGTTGTCATGCCTTGTGCTTCGATCCGCCACGCCTGCCGGATAACGCGGCCCGTCACTTCGCGCGTCGGGATTTCGCCGTCTGCGAAAGGACCGACCGGCAGCAGATAGCTGTCAGCCTCCGTGACGACTTCGCGCGTCATTTCCGCATTTCCCGGCATCAGCAATTCCACCGCCGTTGCCGGCGCCGGCAGCAACACCGCGATCACCAGTGAAAAGAGCACCCTCATCGCACTAGCGCGCCTGCCCGTGATACTGCTCGTTCGGCCGCATACCCGTCGCGCTTGCCACGCGGTTGGTCATGTTGAAGAACCCGGCCACGTTGGCGATGTCCCATATATCGCGATCGGAAAACCCAGCCTCGCGCAGCTCCGCGCGGTCCGGTTCTTCAATGGCTGCCGAATTCAGCGTGATCTTTGCCGCGAAATCGAGCATTGCCCTCTGGCGCGCATCAAGCGGCGCAACGCGGTAATTCATGACCATCGCCTCCCCAAATGCCGGATCGTTGGATAGCTGACGCACGGCAGCGCCGTGGGCCACCTGGCAATACCAGCATCTGTTGATCGAACTGACGACGACAGCGATCATCTCGCGCTCGAGCTTGCTGAGCCCGCTGTCAGCCAGCATCAGGTCGTTGTACATCGCTGTGAACGCGTTGAGCTTTTCCACGTCGAAGGCATACGCCTTCAGCACGTTGGGCACCATTCCTAGCTTCTCGTTGCAGATGTCGAAATATTTCCGCGTCTCCTGCGGGAGCGGGTCGAGCATCGGGAGGTCCAATGCAGTGGGCTGGTCGGTATCAACTGTCATTCTTGTGCCTTCTGCCTGTAATGATAATGTCCCACACGGGTCATGCCTAGCGACGCGTAAAGCGCATTGGCACCCTCGTTTTCCCGCGTGCACACCGCGGAAATATACGTGGTGGCTGCATTGGACTGCGCCCAAAGCGCAGCCTGCTGCATCAAGAGCCGTCCCACCCGCCGCCGACGAAAGGGGACCGCCACCTCAAGCGCGTGGACCATGGCGATATCCCCGTCGATCGCGCAAAAGCCGGTGCCGGCAGGATGATCGTCACACCGGGCGAAAAGGCTTGTCCGAGGGCCCTTCACCCGGGCCATCACCGCGACGCGCTCGGGTCCGATCCCGCCTGCCGCCCAGATGTCCCGCTGGACCGCCAGCGGCTCCCAGACCGTGAAGGTACTGAGGCGTGGCGTGGGCACCGCGAGGCGCGCAACGGGGGCCACGTGAACAGTCACGGGATCGGCCACGTCATAGCCCTGGTCGGCCAACAGGCGGTCAAGCGCATCATCTTCGGCCCGGATCATGAAAAACGGCGTTTGACCGATTTCAGCCATCTCGCGCTCGGCCAGTGCCACATCATCGGCCGCCACCGCATGTCGTGCAGTCGCGGCTGACACGCGCTTGCCGCCGCGCTGCCCGTCCCGCAAGGTCCAGGGCCCGCGACACCAACGCCGCGCCGCCGGCCATGTTCTGTCGATCACGTCATAAAGACGTTCGACCCCGGGCATCATGCCGGGAACAAGGCATCAAGCTCGGCAATCGCGGCGTCGATCCTCCCCCCGTCATTGCCTCGCACGACGACGTTCGCGCCATAAATGCCATGACGTTGAAACGGGTACGACCCGAAAGCGAGGTCCGGATACCGGCGTGCAAGATCGGCCAGCGGGACGGCAATGTCCCCTTCCCCGCGCAGGATTTCCAGCGATTGCGACAAGACGGGCGCGCCGCCGGTGAGCGTCGGCATCACGTGCGCGAGCATTGCCTCGAAGATTGCGGGCACGCCGGCCATGACGTAAACATTCCCGATCACGAACCCGGGCGCGGCACTGATGGGGTTCTCTATGAGCGTTGCGCCGTCCGGGATGCGCGCCATCCGCAATCGCGCGTCGTTCAGGTCAAGCCCTTGACGGTCGTAGTGGGCCTTGAGCAGGGCCCGCGCGTCATCGCGCACGCCGATCGAAAGATCAAAGGCACGCGCAACGTTCTCGGCCGTGATGTCATCGTGGGTGGGCCCTATTCCCCCGGACGTGAACAGGTGGTCATGGGTCGAACTCAGTTCCCTGACCGCGCCGGTTATGGCATCCGGGTCGTCGCTGATTACGCGTACTTCCTTCAGGTCGATACCGGTGCTGACCAGCTGGCACGCCAAGTGGTGCATGTTGGCGTCGCGCGTGCGCCCGGAAAGGATTTCGTCACCGATCACCAGCATGGCGGCAGTGGGATTCGACATGGGCGGCTCTCCTTGCAAGCGGCATGGCTCCGGTATAGGCGTTGCAGCATGCGCTTTCAAACCCCGCTGGAACAAGGCACGCTCCTGAAGCGTTACAAGCGTTTTCTGGCCGATATTCGGCTGCCCGACGGTCGCGAAGTGACAGCACATTGCGCCAATCCCGGCGCGATGACCGGGCTGGCCGACCCCGGGTCAAAGGTCTGGATCGAAGCCAACGACGACCCCCGGAAAAAGCTGAAATATGCCTGGCGCCTCGTGGAGCACCCCGACGGCAACTTCACCGGCGTGGCAACCCTCCTCGCGAACCGCATCGTGAAAGAGGCGCTTGAAAGAGATTTGATCGACGGCCTGGCCGGCTACGACACCATCCGTCCCGAGGTAAAGTATGGTCAAGCCAGCCGGATAGATTTCGTCCTTCGAGGCAGCGGGCGGCGAGACGCTTACGTCGAAGTGAAATCGGTCACGCTTTCGCGGAAACCCGGCGTCGCCGAATTTCCCGATTCGGTAACGATACGGGGGACACGCCACCTCGAAGAGATGGCGGCAATGGCGCGGTCCGGGCAACGGGCGGTCACGCTTTACCTCGTACAGAGAACGGATTGCCACGAGATGCGGCTGGCCCGGGACATCGACAGTGCATATGCGCGCGCCTTCGCCGAGGCGCGCCGGGCCGGCGTGGAAGTGATGACCTTCGCCGCGCTGATCTCGCCGTCGGAAATCAGCTTGGGTGGGCGACTCGATTTCATCCGGGAGGATTGAGGTGTCGCATGCCGAACTCGGGGGCGGCATCCAGGAAATGCGACAGATGAACGCGCCGCCTATGGTCCTTTGCGGAATCATTGCATAAATATGAAGTGATGATCACGATACCAGGATTCAAAAAGTTGAAAGACGCGCATCAGGGACGTGTGACACGCGACGGCATCCGCATCCATGAAACAGCGGATTTTGCAGGCATGCACAAGGCCGGGAATCTGGCCGCACATATCCTCGACGAAGTTGCCGATCATATTTTCCCGGGTCAGACGACCGGGGAAATCGACCGGATGATCGAAAAGATGGTCGATGCGGCCGGGGCGAAATCCGCGACGATCGGCTACAAGGGATATCGCCATGCCAGCTGCATCAGCGTGAACCACGTTGTCTGCCATGGCATTCCGGGAGAAAAGACACTCAAGGACGGTGATATCCTCAATATCGATGTGACGGTGATCGTCGATGGTTGGTACGGGGATACATCGCGCATGTTTGTGGCAGGCAAGCTGAGCAGAAAGGCCGAGCGTCTGATCCAGGTCACGCATGATTCCCTCATGGTCGGAATCGACGCGGTAAAACCCGGCAACACGTTTGGCGATATCGGCCATGCCATTCAACACTTCGTCGAAGATCAACGCATGTCCGTCGTCCGCGATTTCTGCGGTCACGGGCTCGGGCGGGTCTTCCATGCTCCACCCAACGTGCTGCACTACGGCCGTCAGGGGTCTGGTGCCACCCTCGAAGAGGGCATGTTCTTCACGATTGAGCCCATGGTGAATCTGGGCCGCCCGGAAACCAAGGTGCTCTCCGATGACTGGACGGCCGTCACGCGCGACAAGTCGCTTTCTGCGCAGTTCGAGCATTCGGTCGGTGTCACGGCGGATGGCTGCGAAATCTTCACGCTGTCACCGGCGGGCAGGTTCCACCCCACGTGGCAATGACCAGTTCGGCTCGAGGACAGGTCGCAGGTAGCCCAAGCATACCCGGCTGAGCAAGGCCGGTGGGGTGCTTCATGCACGTACTGGGCGTCGGCTCTATCACAGGCAGTCCAAAGAAAAAGCCCCGCCGAAGCGGGGCTTTTGAATCTCGTTATATTGCCGTTCAGTCATCCCGGCTTTCGGGCGTATCGACAAAGGTGTCATACTCGTCGCCACCGATGACATCGTTCGCGTCGGGCGCCGCCAACGCGGCTGCGACCTCGGCCTCTTCCCGGCGCGCCTCGATCACGACATTGTCGCGTTGCTGGGCGATATGCCGGACTTTCTGGGTGGCCCCCCCGGTGCCGGCAGGAATAAGCCGCCCGACGATCACGTTTTCCTTCAGTCCGACAAGTTTGTCGCGCTTGCCTTGGACCGAAGCCTCGGTGAGAACACGCGTTGTCTCCTGGAAGGAAGCGGCAGAGATGAACGAACGCGTCTGCAGGCTGGCCTTGGTGATGCCCAGCAGGATCGGTTCGCCCTGCGCCGGACGCCCGCCCTTGGCAACCGCCTTCTCGTTCGCGGCGTCGAATTCCTGCTTGTCGACATGTTCCCCCTTGAGCAGCGTCGTTTCGCCACTGTCGAGGATTTCCCATTTTTGCAGCATCTGGCGAACGACAACTTCGATGTGCTTGTCGTTGATCTTCACGCCCTGAAGGCGATAGACCTCCTGCACCTCGTCGATCATGTACTCGGCAAGCGCTTCGACACCCATGATCGACAGGATGTCATGGGGCGCCGGATTGCCGTCCATGATGTAGTCGCCCTTCTGTACGTAATCGCCCTCCTGAACGGGAATGTGCTTGCCCTTCGGCACCATGTATTCTGCCGGCTCCAGTGATTCATCTGCAGGCTCGATCGAGATGCGGCGCTTGTTCTTGTAGTCCCGGCCATACCGAACGTACCCGTCAAGCTCGGCGATGATCGCGTGGTCCTTGGGCCGCCGCGCCTCGAAAAGTTCCGCGACCCGCGGCAGACCACCCGTGATGTCCTTGGTCTTGGCACCTTCGCGCGGGATACGCGCAACCACGTCGCCCGCCTGAACGTCCTGCCCGTCCTCGACCGACAGGATGGCATCCACGGACATGGGGTAAGTCACGGGGTTGCCCTGATCGTTACGCACCGGCTCACCATCCGGGCCAACCACAAGGATTTCCGGCTTGAGCTCGTTGCCCTTGGGCGCCGCACGCCAGTCCATGACGATTTTTTGGGTCATGCCGGTGGCTTCGTCCGTCACGTCCCGGACAGCGACACCGCTGGCAAGATCGACGAACTTCGCCGTACCTGCCTTTTCGGCAAGGATCGGCAGGGTGTACGGATCCCATTCGAAGAGTTTGTCGCCACGCTGTACCTTGTCGCCCTCCTTGATGAAGAGCTTGGTACCGTATCCCACCTTGTGGCTGGCAAGCTCTTGATCACTGTCGCCGAGGATGCGGATTTTCATGTTCCGCCCCATCACGAGCGTCTCACCAGCCGAATTTTCGAGGGTCTGGGCATTCTCGAAGGATATGGTGCCCTGCTGGCTCGCTTCGAGGAAGGATTGCTGCGCCCCCTGCGCGACACCACCGATGTGGAACGTGCGCATCGTAAGCTGTGTCCCCGGCTCACCGATTGACTGCGCGGCGATGATGCCGACAGCCTCGCCGGTGTTCACCATCGTCCCGCGGGCAAGGTCGCGACCGTAGCACATCGCGCAGACACCGTCTTCGCTTTCGCAGGTGAGAGGACTGCGGATTCGCGCGGTCTGTACGGCAGCCGCCTCGATCGTATCTGCGGAACGTTCGTCGATCAGCTGGCCTTCGCGGACGAGGGCCTCATCATTGGCCGGATCGACGATATCCTCCGCGGCGACACGGCCGAGTACCCGCTCCCCGAGACTTGCCACCACTTCACCGTCATTCACGGCGGCCTCTGCGGTGATCGCACGGTCCGTACCGCAATCGTGCTCACGCACGATGCAATCCTGTGCGACATCAACCAAGCGGCGCGTGAGGTAACCCGAGTTCGCCGTCTTCAGCGCGGTATCACTCAGCCCCTTCCTGGCACCGTGGGTCGAGTTGAAGTACTCGAGCACCGTCAGGCCTTCCTTGAAGTTCGAGATGATCGGCGTCTCGATGATGTCGCCATTGGGTTTGGCCATCAAGCCGCGCATCCCGCCAAGCTGCTTCATCTGCGTGACCGAGCCACGAGCGCCCGAATGCGCCATCATGTAGACGCTGTTGGGCTCCTTGACGGCTCCCGTCTCATCGCGTTCATCGGCCGAGATCGAGCCCATCATGGCTTCCGTGACCTGATCGTTACACTTCGACCACGAGTCGACAACCTTGTTGTACTTCTCACCCTGGGTGATCAAGCCGTCCATGTACTGCTGCTCGAAGCCCTTGACCTGGTCCCGGGTGTCTTCGACGATGTGCCACTTGCTTTCCGGGATGACCATGTCGTCCTTGCCGAAACTGATCCCGGCGCGGAACGCTTCCTTGAAGCCCATGGACATGATGTGGTCACAGAAGATCACGCTCTCCTTCTGGCCACAGTAACGGTAGACCGTGTCGATGACCTGCTGCACTTCCTTCTTGCGCAGTAGCGTGTTGACAAGCTCGAACGGCGCCTTGGCGTTGAGCGGAAGCAATGCGCCGATCCGGACACGGCCCGGCGTGGTTTCATACCGCTTGTAAACCTCGTTTCCCTCGTCGTCGATCTGCCGGACGCGCGCGGTGATCCTTGCGTGCATGTGAACTTCGCCGGCATCCAGCGCATGCTGGACCTCGTCGATCGAGGCAAAGGTCATACCCTCGCCTTTCATGCCGTCGCGCATGATCGACGTGTAATACAGCCCGAGCACCATGTCCTGCGATGGCACGATGATCGGAGCGCCGTTGGCGGGTGACAGCACGTTGTTCGTGGACATCATCAACACACGCGCTTCGAGCTGCGCCTCAAGGCTGAGCGGCACGTGCACGGCCATCTGGTCGCCGTCGAAATCCGCGTTGAACGCCGAGCAGACAAGCGGATGCAATTGGATGGCCTTGCCTTCGATAAGAGTCGGCTCGAACGCCTGAATGCCAAGACGGTGAAGCGTCGGCGCCCGGTTGAGCATAACGGGGTGTTCGCGGATCACTTCATCTAGGATGTCCCAGACCTCGGGCCGTTCCTTCTCGACAAGCTTCTTCGCCTGTTTCACGGTAGAGGACATGCCCTTGGCTTCGAGCCTCGAGTAAATGAACGGCTTGAACAACTCCAACGCCATCTTCTTGGGCAGGCCGCACTGGTGCAGCTTGAGTTCCGGCCCGGTCACGATGACCGACCGGCCCGAGAAATCGACACGCTTGCCCAGAAGGTTCTGGCGGAACCGGCCCTGTTTGCCCTTGAGCATATCGGAAAGCGATTTGAGGGGGCGACGGTTGGCACCCGTGATGACACGCCCGCGCCGGCCGTTGTCAAAGAGCGCATCGACCGACTCCTGCAGCATCCGCTTCTCGTTTCGGACGATGATGTCCGGCGCGCGCAGCTCGATCAGTCGCTTGAGGCGATTGTTGCGATTGATGACGCGACGATACAGGTCATTCAGGTCCGAGGTCGCGAAACGGCCGCCATCCAGCGGCACCAGCGGGCGCAGCTCCGGCGGGATGACCGGGATCACGGTCATGATCATCCATTCGGGGCGGTTTCCGCTTTCGATGAACGACTCGACGACTTTCAGGCGCTTGATGATCTTCTTCGGTTTCAGCTCGCCCGTGGCCTCCGCCAGATCGGCGCGCAGTTGCTCCGCCTCAGATTCGAGGTCGATGTTCTGCAGCATTTCACGGATGGCCTCGGCGCCGATATTCGCCGTAAAGGCGTCCATGCCATAGGCATCCTGCGCATCCATGAACTCTTCCTCGGTCAGCATCTGACCATAGGCGAGGTCCGTCAGGCCGGGTTCGATCACCACGTAGTTCTCGAAATAGAGCACACGTTCCAGATCGCGCAGCGTCATGTCGAGCATCAGGCCGATGCGCGACGGCAGCGATTTCAGGAACCAGATATGCGCGCAGGGGGCCGCCAGCTCGATATGCCCCATGCGCTCGCGCCGGACCTTTTGCAGCGTGACCTCGACACCGCATTTTTCACAGACGACACCGCGGTATTTCATCCGCTTGTATTTGCCGCACAGGCATTCGTAGTCCTTGATCGGGCCGAAGATGCGGGCACAGAACAGCCCGTCGCGCTCGGGCTTGAACGTCCGGTAATTGATCGTTTCCGGTTTCTTGATCTCGCCGTAGGACCACGAAAGGATCCGTTCCGGTGACGCGAGCGATACCTTGATCTCGTCAAAAACCTTGGCCGGGGCATTCGGGTTGAAGGGGTTGTTGGTGAGTTCCTGGTTCATTTCATGTCCTCATGTCCAAAGAGGGTGCGGGGGTGGTGTGCCCAACGGGCACACCCTGCGACGTGGGTGTCGGGTGCGTAGTCACGGCGCACCTTGCCTGCTTCACTCCGCGTCTTCGTCCTCCGCATCCAGGAGTTCCATGTTGAGCCCGAGACCACGCACTTCCTTGACCAGCACGTTGAAGCTCTCGGGAACGCCGGCCTCAAAGTTGTCCTCGCCCTTGACGATAGACTCGTAAACCTTGGTCCGGCCCGCCACGTCATCCGATTTCACCGTCAGCATCTCCTGCAGGGTATAGGCGGCACCGTAGGCTTCGAGGGCCCAGACCTCCATTTCCCCGAAACGCTGGCCACCGAACTGCGCCTTGCCGCCAAGCGGTTGCTGGGTGACGAGGCTGTACGGCCCGGTCGACCGCGCATGGATCTTGTCATCCACGAGGTGGTGCAGCTTGAGCAGGTACTTGACGCCCACGGTAACCGGCCGGCTGAACTGTTCGCCGGTTCGCCCGTCAAACAACAGGGACTGACCGCTTTGATCAAACCCGGCCCGCATGAGTGCATCGTTGACATCAGGCTCCTTCGCGCCGTCGAAAACGGGCGTGGCAATCGGAACACCGCCGGTTACCGTGCCCGCCGCTTCGACGAGACGATCCTCGTCCATATCCGCGATGCCCTCTTCGTAGACGTCGTCGCCATAGGCGATGCGCATCGCCTCGCGCACGGGCGTCAGGTCACCCGAGCGGCGATACTCTTGCAGCGCCTCGTCGATCTTGACGCCGAGACCGCGCGCGGCCCACCCCATGTGAGTTTCAAGGATTTGGCCCACGTTCATCCGCGACGGCACACCCAGAGGATTGAGGCAGAAATCGACCGGCGTGCCATCCTGCAGGAACGGCATGTCCTCGATCGGCACAACGCGCGAGATGACGCCCTTGTTGCCGTGACGGCCGGCCATCTTGTCGCCCGGCTGAAGCTTGCGCTTCACCGCGATGAAGACTTTCACCATCTTCATGACGCCGGGTGGCAGGTCGTCGCCGCGACGCACCTTCTCGACCTTGTCCTCGAAACGCGCGTCCAGCGTGCGCTTCTGGGACTCGTACTGCTCATGAAGCGCCTCGACGATCTGCGCGTCCGCTTCCTCTTTCAGTGCCAGTTGCCACCATTGCCCGCGCGTCAGCGTCTCAAGCAGCTCTTCGGTGATTTCCGAATTCGCCTTGACACCTTTCGGCCCTTTGACGGCAACCTTGCCAAGGATGAGCGATTTCAGCCGCGCGTAAATGTTGCGGTCGAGAATCGCGAGCTCGTCGTCACGGTCACGTGCAAGGCGTTCAACTTCCTCGCGTTCGATCTGCAGGGCGCGTTCGTCCTTCTCGACACCGTGCCGATTGAAGACGCGTACTTCGACCACCGTACCGAAGTCGCCCGGCTTGACCCGGAGCGACGTATCGCGCACGTCGCTCGCCTTTTCGCCGAAAATGGCGCGCAGCAGTTTCTCCTCGGGGGTCATCGGGCTCTCGCCCTTGGGTGTGATCTTGCCGACGAGAATGTCCCCCGGCTCCACGTCCGCCCCGATATAGACGATACCTGCCTCGTCGAGGTTGCGCAGCGCTTCTTCGCCAACGTTGGGAATATCGCGGGTGATCTCTTCCGGTCCGAGCTTGGTGTCGCGCGCGGCAACCTCGAATTCCTCGATATGAACACTGGTGAACACGTCGTCGCGGACGATACGCTCCGAGATCAGGATCGAGTCCTCGAAGTTGTAGCCGTTCCACGGCATGAACGCCGTGACAACGTTCTTGCCAAGCGCCAGTTCACCCATGTCGGTGCTGGGCCCATCGGCGACGACTTCGCCCTTGCCGACGGTATCCCCCACTTTCACCAGCGGACGCTGGTTGATGCAGCTGTTCTGGTTCGAACGCTGGAACTTGCGCATCCGGTAGATATCGACGCCGGGGTCGCCAATTTCGAGATCCTCGGTCGCACGCACAACGATCCGTCCCGCATCGACCTGGTCAATCACGCCGGCGCGCTTTGCCATGATCGCGGCGCCCGAGTCGCGAGCGACGACGCCCTCGATGCCAGTCCCGACAAGCGGCGCCTCCGACCGCAGGGTCGGCACGGCCTGACGCTGCATGTTCGAGCCCATGAGCGCACGGTTCGCGTCATCGTTCTCCAGGAACGGAATGAGCGACGCCGCGACCGATACCAACTGCTTGGGCGACACGTCGATCAGATCGACATGCTCGTTCGGTGCCAGCATGTATTCCCCGGCCTGACGGGTCGAAACCAGGTCGTTCACGAAACGCCCTGCATCGTCGAGCTTGGCATTGGCCTGCGCCACCGTGTGCCGCATTTCCTCGGTCGCCGACATGTAGACCACCTCGTCGGTGACCTGCCCGCCCTCCACCTTGCGATAAGGCGTTTCGATGAAGCCGTACTTGTTCACCCGCGCGAATGTGGCGAGACTGTTAATCAGACCGATATTAGGGCCTTCCGGCGTCTCGATCGGGCACATCCGGCCATAGTGGGTCGGGTGCACGTCGCGCACTTCGAAGCCGGCGCGTTCGCGCGTCAGACCACCGGGCCCGAGCGCGGAGAGACGCCGCTTGTGCGTGACCTCGGACAGCGGGTTGGTCTGGTCCATGAACTGCGAAAGCTGCGAGGAGCCGAAGAATTCGCGTACCGCGGCCGCTGCCGGTTTCGCGTTGATCAGGTCCTGCGGCATGACGGTGTCGATCTCGACACTGCTCATGCGCTCTTTGATGGCGCGTTCCATCCGCAGAAGGCCCACGCGGTACTGATTTTCCATCAGTTCCCCGACCGAGCGCACCCGGCGGTTGCCGAGGTGGTCGATATCGTCGATGTCGCCGCGGCCGTCACGCAGTTCGACAAGGGCCTTCACGCAGGCGACAATGTCTTCGCGGTCCAGCGTCCGTTGCGTATCGGGCTTTTCGAGATTGAGGCGCATGTTCATCTTGACGCGGCCCACGGCGCTCAGATCATAGCGTTCCGGATCGAAGAACAGCGTGTCGAAAAGGGCGCTCGCGGCTTCTTCCGTGGGCGGCTCACCCGGCCGCATGACCCGGTAGATATCCATGAGCGCGCTTTCGCGGTTCATGTTCTTGTCCTGCGCCATGGTATTGCGCATGTACGGGCCGACACTGATGTTGTCGATGTCGAGTACCGGGATGTCCGTGATGCCGGCGTCCAGCAACTCCTTGAGGGTCCCGCCGATCGGCTCGCCGTCGCGGTCCCGCTCCAGCGTGAGCTCGTCGCCCGCCTCCACGTAAATCGCGCCCGTCTCCTCGTTGATGATGTCCCGGGCGACGTATTTACCGACGATCTGATCAAACGGCACCAGAAGGTCGGAAACCTCGCCCTCGTCGATCAGCTTCTTGACCGCGCGGGGTGTCACCTTCTTGCTGGCTTCGGCGATCACTTCGCCGCTCTTTGCATCGACAAGGTCATAGGTCGGGCGCGTCCCGCGCACCCGTTCAGGGAAGAACTTGGTGATCCAGCCGGCGTTCTTCTTGAGCTTGTAATCGACCGTGTCGTAGTAGGCATTCATGATGCCTTCCTGATCGAGACCGAGGGCATAGAGCAGAGTCGTCACAGGCAGCTTGCGGCGCCGGTCGATGCGGGCATAGACGATATCCTTGGCATCGAATTCGAAATCGAGCCATGAGCCGCGGTAAGGGATGATCCGACAGGCGAAGAGAAGCTTGCCCGAACTGTGTGTCTTGCCCTTGTCGTGGTCGAAGAAGACCCCCGGCGACCGGTGCATCTGGCTGACGATCACCCGCTCGGTGCCGTTGACGATGAAGGTTCCGTTGGACGTCATAAGGGGCATGTCCCCCATGAAAACGTCCTGCTCCTTGATGCCCTTCACCGATTTTGCACCGGTGTCTTCGTCCACGTCGAAGACGATCAGTCGCAGCGTGACCTTCAGCGGCGCGCTGTAGGTCATGTCACGCTGCATGCACTCCTCGACGTCGTACTTCGGCTGTTCAAGTTCGTAGCCAACGAATTCCAGCACGCTGGTCTCGTTGAAATCCTTGATCGGGAAAACTGACTGGAAAACGCCCTTTATCCCCTCACCGTCCTGTGGTTCGGGCTGGTCTCCGGATTCCAGAAAAAGATCGTACGATGATTTCTGAACCTCAATCAGGTTCGGCATATCCAGCACTTCGCGGATCTTGCCGTAATATTTGCGCAAACGTTTCTGGCCAAGGAAGGTCTGAGCCATGTGTTCGGTCACCTTTCATTTCTCACCGGTCGCAGCCACTGTCGGGCTCCAGCAGCGCGGCCATCCGAGACGGCGGGTTTCGATCCATTCCCGGCCCCTGTCCCACCAGGGGCCTCCCGATCCAGGAACCTCGCCTTAGAGAAACCCTCGTATGGGCAGGGCCTCTCTGAGACAGGTTCGGCTGGACCCGGAAGCCCGGATCCAGCCATGTTGACAAGATGCGCGGATAAGCGCACCGATCACTTGAGTTCGATCTCGGCGCCAGCTGCTTCCAGCTTTTCCTTGATGTCCTCGGCCTCGGCCTTTTCGGCACCTTCCTTGATCGCCTTGCCGCCGGCTTCGACCAGTTCCTTGGCTTCCTTCAGGCCAAGACCGGTGATCGCGCGAACTTCCTTGATAACGTTGATCTTGGAGGCGCCGGCCGACTTCAGGATGACGTCGAATTCGGTCTGCTCTTCCTCGGCTTCGCCGCCGCCACCGTCGGCGGGACCGGCCATCATGACGGCGCCGCCCGAGGCGGGCTCGATGCCGTATTCGTCTTTCAGGATCGTTTTCAGTTCTTGCG
This sequence comes from Roseovarius halophilus (ex Wu et al. 2025), assembly GCF_047086965.1. Classification (NCBI taxonomy): domain Bacteria; kingdom Pseudomonadati; phylum Pseudomonadota; class Alphaproteobacteria; order Rhodobacterales; family Roseobacteraceae; genus Roseovarius; species Roseovarius halophilus (ex Wu et al. 2025). Next base: position 19,115 of record NZ_JBKOTX010000065.1, read on the forward strand.
CCTCGAGAAGCGTCAGACCGACGATCTCTTCGGCCAGTTTGTTTAGATCAGCCATTTTTCAGCTCTTTCCGTTTTTAAGATGTGTTCCAACGTCGGGCCGTCCCCCGCACGCGGTTCGTACAGTTGCTCGCTTATGCAGCTTCCGCCTTCTCTTCGATGGTCGAAAGGATGCTCGCGATGTTCGAAGCAGGGGCGCCAACGGCACCGGCGATGTTCGAAGCGGGCGCACCCAGCATGCCCGCGATCTGAGCAAGAAGCTCGTCGCGCGACGGCATGTCGGACACGGCTTTGACACCGGCACGGTCCAGCGGATCCGATCCCATTGCACCGGCAAGGATCTCGAACTTCGAGTTGTCCTTGGCAAACCCCTCGGCCACCTTGGCAGCCGATACCGGGTCTTCCGAATAGGTCAGAACCGTCATACCCGAGAGGTATTGGCCGATGCTTTCGCACGGCTTGCCCTCGAGGGCGATCTTGGCGAGCCTGTTCTTGGCGACGCGAACGGACGCCTCGGCCTCGCGGGCGCGAGCACGAAGGTCCTGCATCTCGGCAACTGTAAGGCCCGCGTAGTGTGCAACCACCACGACGCCAGAGCTTTCGAAGATCTGGCCGAGTTCCTCGACCACTTTCTCTTTCTGGGCTCTATCCACAGTTTCACTCCAAATTTGGGGGATATCCCCCGGCTCGGTTTTGGCGGGACATCCCGCCGTTCGGGTCCAAAGTCAGGGTCCCGAGCCCAAGACCGCCCGAAGGCGCAGTGCCTTCGTTGGATCTCATCTCGTTCCCCATCTCAGGAAGGAATTACAGGGACCACGCCCAACCCTCCATCTCGGACAGGACGAGGCCTGCGAGGGGCCCCGTCATTCGCCCCGGGCACAGGCCCGGAGTGAATTCCTATGCATCCGACGCGGCGTTACCCACGTCGATGCTCACGCCCGGCCCCATTGTCGAGGTCAGCGAGATTTTTTTCATGTAGGTGCCCTTGGCCCCCGTCGGTTTGGCCTTGTTCACCGCGGTGACAAAGGCGCGAACGTTCTCGACCAGCTTGCCCTCGTCGAAGGACGCCTTGCCGACGCCGGCATGGACGATGCCGCCCTTCACTGCCTTGAACTGTACTTCGCCGCCCTTGGCGCCGTTGACGGCCTCGGCAACATCCATGGTCACCGTTCCGACCTTGGGGTTCGGCATCAGGTTGCGCGGCCCGAGGATCTTGCCCAGACGACCAACGATCGGCATCATGTCTGGCGTGGCAATGCAGCGGTCGAAATTGATCTCGCCGTTCTGGATGGTCTCCATCAGGTCCTCGGCCCCGACGACATCCGCCCCGGCCTCCTGAGCTTCCTCGGCTTTCGGACCGCGCGCGAAAACCGCCACGCGGACATCCTTGCCGGTGCCGTTGGGCAACCCGACGACCCCGCGGACCATCTGGTCCGCATGACGCGTGTCAACGCCGAGGTTCACCGCGATTTCCACGGTCTCGTCGAACTTCGCCTGCGCGTTCTGCTTGATCAGCGCGACAGCCTCCTCGACGCTCACGTTTTCCTTGTCGGCAACGGCTTCACGGGCGGCACGGGTACGTTTTCCGATCTTTGCCATCTTACTTCACCTCGATGCCCATGGAACGCGCGCTGCCCTGGATGATCTTCATCGCGGACTCGACATCGGTCGCATTGAGATCCCTCCACTTCGCCTCGGCGATTTCACGAAGCTGCTTCGGGCTGACCGTCGCGACAGAGTCACGCCCGGGGGTCTTGGAGCCCGATTTCACCTTGGCCGCCTTCTTCAGGTAATAGGACGCCGGCGGCGTCTTGATGTCGATCTCGAAGGACTTGTCCTGATAGTAGGTGATCACGGTCGGGCACGGCGCACCCTGCTCCATTTCCTGCGTCTTGGCATTGAACGCCTTGCAGAATTCCATGATGTTGATGCCGCGCTGACCCAGGGCCGGCCCCACGGGCGGGGACGGGTTCGCCTGTCCGGCGGCCACTTGCAGCTTCATCGTGCCTGCGAGCTTCTTGGCCATCTGGCCTCTCCTTTTTCCAACCGCACCAGGGCGCGCCCGGGTGCCTTCTACGTTGTGTGGTCCGGCGCGGGTGCCGCGGCCCCCTTGCCTCCCACGATGATGCGGCCCGCAGGCCGCGCGGCGGAACCATCCCCGCCGTGACCTCAGACCTGCTTCGTGACCTGAGTGTATTCCAGTTCGACGGGCGTTTCGCGGCCGAAAATCGAAACCGTCACCTTGAGACGCTGGTTGTCTTCGTCAACTTCTTCGACCATGCCGTCAAAGTCCTCGAACGGGCCATCGTTCACCTTCACCTTTTCCCCGACCTCGAAGCTGATCAGCGTGCGCGGCTGCTCTTCGCCTTCCTGGACACGGTTGAGGATGGCGTTCACCTCGGCGTCCCGCATGGGCATCGGGCGACCCTGCGGCCCGAGAAAGCCCGTGACACGGTTGATCGAATTGATCAGGTGGTAGCCCTTGTCCGACATTTCCATGTGAACGAGTACGTAACCGGGCATGAATCGCCGCTCGGCCGTCACTTTCTTGCCGCGCCGCACCTCGATCACTTCCTCGGTAGGAACAAGAACCTCGTCTATTTCGGTCTCGAGCCCCTGCTCGGCGACGGACTGCCTGATCTGCTCGGCGATCTTTTTCTCGAAATTCGAGAGAACGCTTACCGAGTACCACCTCTTTGCCATCGTCGACCCATGTCCTTGCTGCGACCGGCCCGGGGCCGATTTCATTGTATTAACCGGGCTTTTACCCCACCCCGGAAACGAAAATCGGCGCGCAACTCGAATCGCCACGCGCCCGATGTCGAAGATCGTCGGTCCACTACCTTCGATCCCGCCTGATTTCAAGGGGCTGTCCCGGTTTTTAACGTCAACTACCCGAAGAGCCCCAGCAGACCTTGCAGGCCGCTGCGGATCAACAGATCGACAAGCGCGAAGAACACGGCGGTCAAAGCTGCCATGATGAACACCATGACGGTGGTCAAAAGAACCTCGCGCCGCGTTGGCCAGACGACCTTCGCAACTTCCGACCGGACCTGTTGTATGAACTGAAGCGGATTCGTGCGTGCCATGTGCCCTGTCATCTTTCGGATTGCTGGCTGCGCAGATACGCCGCGGGCTGCCGGAATTCAAGCGCAGATGCCGGTCATCGCAAAAACAGCCTTGCCTTTCGCCAGTACCCCTGCCCGGCGGCGCCGTCATGGTGCCGGTCGCAGGACGATCCGTGTCCCGTGCTCGATTTCCGAGGAAGGGTGCATGATGATACGCTCACCTGCTTCAAGCCCGTCCAGTATCTGCGCATGTTGGGCGTTGCGGCGCCCTGTCGTCACCTTTCGCAATGCGGCGCGCCCTTCATCCGCCACGAAAACGGCCCATGAATCGCCCTCGCGAAAAAGGGCGCTCAACGGCACGCGAAGGACATCCTGCCCTTCCCACTCCACGATCCGCAGAAAAACGGCGAAACCGTCGCCCAATTGCGCGCGCCGATCGGCAGGTGTGAGCAGGTCGAGAACCACGTCAACACGCTGCTCCTCGACCCCGAGAGCGGAAACCTTGGTGTAGGCGGCAGGTTCGATCCTTGCGATACGTGCTTCCATCACGCCGTCTCCACCCCATCGTTCGACGATCGCGCGGTCACCGACCTCCACCCTGACCGCATCGGCCGACAGCAGGTCCGCGACGATTTCAAGATCATCGGGCTTTCCCAAGGAAAGCAGTCTGGTACCCGCGGTGACCGGGCGCTCGCTGATCACGTCGATATCCAGAACCTCACCGTCAACCGGCGCCGTCAGGCGCACGCAACAGCTCTCGGTTGCGCTCGTGTTTTCCGAGCCCGGCTCGATGAGGGCCGCGCGAGCGCGATCAAGCGCGCCTTTCGCCATTTCCAACCCCGAGACCGCGGCGGCCTGCGCCGCCTCCTTGATGCCGAGTTGACGCTCGGCCGTTTCGAGCCGCGTCTCCGACGCCGCCCCGCGCGCCACCAGTTCGCGCGACCTCTCGAATTCGCGGCGCGCCTGTTCGAGCTCCTCCTGCGCCTCGCGCAACAGGCTGCGCGCCTGATGCAGTGCAGCCTCGGCCTCCCTGACGGCGGCCTGTGCCTGAATCCGGCTTCGAATATCCAGCAGGCCGGGTGCGGCAGGCTCCACCACCGCCACGACGGTCTCGCCCTCGACAACCGGGTCGCCGACACGCACCGGAGATCGCAAAGCGGTGCCTGTCATCGGCGCGGCAACTTCGTAGATCTCGCGGATCCGGGTCTTGCCGTCGGCGTTGACCGTTACCTGCAAATCGCCGCGGGTGACCTGCGCAATGTCCACGGGAACAGGTTCTGGCCGAAAAGCAACGATGCCCAGGACGACCACAATGACGAGGCCGAAGGTGACCGAGACGATGCTGCGCGTTTTGAGCGCCATGGTTGTCACTCCCGTGTTTTCATGACCTGCACAAGGTCGAGCCGATCAAGACGGCGCCGGACGATCAGGGCGGAAAAGAGAGCCGCCGCCAGGACAATGAGGCTGGCCATTGCAAGACCCGACGGCTCCAGCACGAAGGGCACCTCGTACAGATCGCTCGTCGACCCCGCCGCAAGGGCCTTGGCGATTACCGCCCCGATCATCCATCCAAGCGGTTGCGCCAGCAAGGCCAGTAACATCGTCTCACCGACAAGGATGAAGGACACTTCTGCCCGCGTGAAACCGAGGATGCGCAGGCTTGCCAATTCGCGCGCGCGCTCGGAAAGCTGGATCCGCGCCCCGTTATACGCCACCCCGAACGTGATCAGCACCGCAATCATCATGTACACGCTTGTCATGATCACGACGTTTTCCCGGATCGTTTCCTCGAACGATCGGCGCATCTCGCCAAGCAGGACAAGACCGCTGAGCTCCGGCGTGTTCTTCAGGGCGCGATGCAAGTCCGGCAGATAGCGTTCGTCCAGCATGAGGTTGGCCGTGGTGACGCGCGGCGCTTGCCGCAAGAGGCGGTTCAGCGTCCCGATATCCATGTAGGCCCCGAGGCCGAGGTACTGCGTGACAAGCCCTGCGACGCGTATCGCGTGTTTTTCGTTGCGCCCGCCCATGAATTCCACCTCGATCAGGTCGCCGGGCCGTGCCGCGAGTTGCCGCGCCAGCCTGTGGGACAAGAGGATGCCATCGTCGGGCGCATTCACGACACGCCCCGCCCCGTCCACGATCCGCGCCAGATCTGTGCCCTGCCGGCGTGCCTCGATTGGGGTGTCCTTTTCCCTGTGCCCGTTGCGCAAAACGGCCGCCTGATAATAATGGCCCTCGGCCTTCAACACGCCCGGCAGCGCCTCGACATCCGCAAGCGCAGTCTCGGGGATGTCGGGCGAGAACAGAAGCATGGCATCCTGCCGGTTGGACTGGTGGAACGTGGTATCCACGAGCTTGTCAAGCGCGTCGGAGAAGAAGCTCGACGCCACGAGAACAGCGACCGCCAGCGAAAGCCCGAACGATGTCAGCGCCGAACGCAACGGCCACCGCATGAGGCTTCGAAGGATCATGATGACGGGCTGCGACGGTCTCAGCCGTGCCAGTATCCGGTCAATCACGGTGCGTCTGAAGCGCGGCGGCGACGGCGGCGCCATCGCGACAGCCGGCGGCAGGCGTGCCGCGCGCAGGGCCCCGCGCACCGCGCCGAGCGACGCGCTCAGCAACGCCAGCACCCCGGATACGGCGTAGGCGTCATAGGCAACGCCGTAGACCAGATAGGGAAAATCGAAAAACTGCGCGTAGAGACGCGCCAGAGCGCGGGAAAGCCAACTGCCACCCCCCCATCCGAGCAGGATACCCATCAAAGCGATCAGCCCCGCCAGCATGAGGTAATGCAGGCATATCTCGAACCTGCCATAGCCGATGGCCTTCAACAGGCCGATTTCCGCACGTTCCAGCGTGATGATGCGTCCGATGACCATGCTAACCAAGAAAGCTGTGACCCCGAAGAATACCGGGGGCAGGATCATCGCCGTCGTGCGCAGTTGCTTGATTTCCGAGTCGACGAAGCTGTGTGATACCTGCTTGTCGCGCGCATAGGCACCAAGCCCGCCGTACGGCGCCAGAATATCATCCAGCCTGTCGAGGACAGGTTCCTTGCGCGCCGTCGGGGCCAGCTTGACCGTCACGTTGTTGAAAGCGCCTTCCATGTCGAAAGCAGCGGCAAGCGCACGCTCCGACATCCACAGGACGCCGAAACTCTCGTTGTCGGGCAACAGCGCGCCGGGCCCGATCGTGTAGATGAATTCGGGCGACAACAGCGTGCCGGTAAGCGTCAGCTCGCGATGGCGCCCGTTGAGATTGGCCGTGAAGGTCTCCCCCGGCCGGAGCCCGTGCGCCGCGGCGAAAGGCGCGTTGACGGCAACTTCGTCGGGGCTTGCCGGATCCGGCAGGCGCCCCCGCTGCACGAGCGGCACGTTCAAGCGAATGTCGCCATCATCGGGCAGCGACAGAATGCGGCCGGTCACGGTTTGCACACGGCCCGGCATGTCAAGAATGACATGCTCCACCACCCTTGCCTCGGCCGCGCGCACCCCGTCGATCGCGCGAATATCCTGCATGACGGAACGGGGCACGCGGTTGGCATCGGCGAAAATGTCGGCAAACCTGTTGCGGTCGTAGTAGGCCGCGCGCGTATCCTCAAGCGCACCGTACATGCCGTAGGTCGTCAGCAGGATCGCGACACCGCAGGCCAGCACGAGGGCGATCGCCAAGCCCTGAGCCCAAAGCCTGCGAAAGTCGCGCAGCAGTTTACGGTCAAGTGCACGCATCAGACGGTCACCACGAAATATCCGCGGGCGCGATACGTTCCGCATTCAGTCCGACACGGGCGATCCGGCCGTCCTGAAAGTAGATGACCCGGTGCGCCATCTTTCCGATCGCCGCGTTGTGCGTGATGACGGCGGTGGTTGTCCCAAGACGCTCGTTGACGCCTTCCAGTGCCTCGAGGACCTGAACCCCGGTCTTGCTGTCCAGCGCGCCCGTCGGCTCGTCGCACAACAGCACTTCGGGGCGTTTCGCGATAGCCCGGGCAATGGCGACACGCTGTTGTTCCCCGCCCGACATCTCGGCGGGAAAATGGTCCATGCGGCCGCTCAGCCCCACCTGCGCCAGCGCCTCCTCGGGGCGCATGGGGTTGCGGGCCACATCGGTCACAAGCTGGACATTCTCGCGGGCCGTCAGGCTGGCGACCAGGTTGTAGAACTGGAAGACGAACCCGACATGATCACGCCGGTACCGCGTCAGGCCCTTATCGTCCAACGCCGTCAATTCGAGGTCGCGGAACCAGACCCGCCCTTCGCTGGCATGATCCAGCCCGCCCAGAATGTTCAACAGTGTCGACTTGCCGCTACCCGAGGGCCCGAGCAGGACAGCAAGCTCACCCGCATACAGCTCGAGATCAACCCCGGCGAGCGCGTGCACCTTTGCGCCACCGGTATCGTAGACCTTTGTGACCCCCTTGGTTCTGAACACTTTTTCCGACACAGCGTCCTCCGTCAGCACGAGGATAGGGTGGTGCGCCGGCGGGGGCATTGACATGGCTCAAGCCATTCAGGCGGCCGACAGCCCCATGTCCCAGAAGCCGATTTCAAGCTTGGTCGCCATTCCGAACCGCCGGCACAGCGCCGGCCAGCGCGGGCTTGACTGCGGCACCTCCCCCAGGCGACGCGATACCGCCCCGTCGATGAGGCTGCCGACCGCGGTGCAAAGGTCCTGATACTCGGCCCCGCCATAGGTCTCGATCCAGTCGCGATAGGGGGTTTCGCCCGTCTGCGCGATCAAGCGATGGCCGATTTCGCCATAGCCGAGGACACATGGCGCGAGCGCGGCCAGCAGGTCGAGGAAATCGCCCGCGTGCCCGGCATCCAGAACATACCGCGTGTACGCGAGGTTCGCCGGCGCCTCCTCGGCCCGGGCAAGCGTGGCCTCGTCAATGCCCGCCTCGGCACAAGTGCTTATGTGCAAACGCATTTCCTCGTCGATAAGCGCCTGCATCGTCGCGGCGCAGAGGCGCATTTCATCTATCGTGTCGGCCTTGGTCACGGCCAGCGCCCATGCCCGGGAGAAATGGATGAGGAAGATGTAATCCTGAACGAGGTAGTGCAGGAATGCGGCGCGCGGCAGGCTCCCGGCCGCCATATCCGCAACGAAGCGGTGGCGGGTGTAGGCCGTCCAGTCCGCTCCGGCGGCGGCGCGCCACGCCACAAAGGTGTCTCCGTATCGCGTCGGCATCGCGTCGGTATCGCGCATGTTCTCAATCCTCCTCTGATTGCGTTTCCGGATCGCCGGCCGCGACCAGCGTCACCGGCCCGTCCCAGACTCAAAGTTCAAGCCGCGCCGGGGCCACGGGGCCCGAGGGGGGCGCATTTTGGTGGCCCTTTCGCTAGAATCGCGGGAAACAGGTGGCACAGGCGATTC
>NZ_JBKOTX010000066.1:0-27467 GCF_047086965.1 Roseovarius halophilus (ex Wu et al. 2025)
GGGTGAAGGAGATACCTTTGCGCATGCGCCAGACTCGCATGCCAAACCACAAAACGGAATCCCATAGTTGGACTCTTTTGATCCGATCAAACCACTAGCTGTGCCCGCGAGCCGGCGCAATCGCCGTGGCTTGTTTACGCGTGGCCCGGGCGGTAGGCTTCGCGAACAACAACAATCCGACAGGGACAGGATACTCGAATGGCCGCGCCTCACAAAGATGCCTACACGCTGATACTCGAAGCGATCGACACGGGGCTTTACAAGCCGGGGGATCGCCTTGTGGAAAGCGATCTTGCCGAACGTTTCGGCGTGTCGCGCACCCCTATCCGCGAGGCGCTGCAACGGCTGGAGACGCAATCCCTGCTGACGCGCGACGGCCGCAGCCTGATCGTGGCGTCACTGGATCACAACCAGCTGGCGGAACTCTATGTCGTGCGCGCCGAGCTGGAGGGACTGGCGGCCAATCTGGCGGCGCGGCACGCCACGGAGGAGGAGGTGCGCGTGCTGCGCGACATGGTTAGCGAGGACCGGAAACTGATGAACGACCCGCAGGCCATGGCGCGGGCCAACCGCCGGTTCCACAAGCAGATCCACCTGGCATCGCACAACCGTTTCCTCGTGCAGCAGCTTGACCTCGTGCACCGGTCGATGGCGCTGATGGCCACGACATCGCTAGCGGCCGCCGGCCGCCCCGAAGACGCGTTGGCCGAACATGACGCGATCGTCAGCGCGATCGAGGCCCGCGATGCCGAAACCGCGGGCGACGCGTTGCGCGCGCATATCTCAAAAGCCTTCGTGACCCGGCTGAAGCTTGATTCCGGAGAGGTCGACTGCACCGTCTGAGCGCCGTTTCCCACCGGCCCGTTGCGACAGGCCATGCGCCGTCTTGTCCCAGAAGAAGGGCGTGAAAACCAGCTCGTAAAGCGCCTTGTAGGAAGCCAGAGCCGCGAGCGGAGCGTAGAAATGCATCGTGGGCGCCCAAGCCAAGAGGTGCCTGTGCTGCACCCCCGAGACGCCCGTCATGTAGATCACGATGTTGATCACCTCGATCAGCAGGAAAGCCGCGCCGAGCGCGATCATGCCGGCCTGCGGCACGACCGGATCGAGCGGATGGGGCAGCCCCAACATGACCAGCCAGAAAGACCAGAGCAGCGGCGCCAGCGTGAACTGTGACAGGGCCGAGACGAAATGGGCTTGGAAGCCGAGGAACTTCCACCCGCCGAGCTGTCGGTAGAGCAGAAAGGGCCGCCGCATATGCACGAGATATGTCGTCATGTAGCCCTTGAGCCAGCGCGACCGCTGCTTGATCCAGGCCCACGGACGGCAATTCGCCTCTTCCTCGGTGACGGTGCCGATCATCTCGGTCCGGTAGCCATGCCGGGCAAGCCGGAATCCCAGATCGGCGTCCTCTGTGACGTTGTGGGCGTCCCAGCCGCCGAGGGCTTCCAGCGAATCGCGCCGGAAATACAGCGTCGTGCCGCCCAGCGGGATGGCAAAGCCCAGCCGCGCCATACCGGGCAGCATCAGCCGGAACCAGCTCGCGTATTCGATCGTGAAACAGCGCGCCAACCAGTTCTGACGGGGATTGTAGTAATCGAGCACGCCTTGAAGACAGGCGACCTCGGGCGGCGCGGTCTGGAAGCGGCGCGCCACGGCGGTGATCTGGTCGGGGTCCGGCGCATCCTCGGCATCGAATATGCCGATGATGTCGCCGTCGCAGAAATCCAGCGCGTAATTCATCGCCCGCGGCTTGGTGCGCGGCTGCCCGTCGGGCACGACGACCGCCCGGATCCATGGCGGCAGGTCGATCCCGGCGAGCGTTTCGCGGGTGGTTTCATCCGCCTCCTCGAGCACGAGAATCACGTCGAGCAGGCATTTCGGATAGGTCAGCCTGCTAAGCCGGGCGATCAGAGCATGGGCGATCTCGGTTTCGCGGAAGAGCGGCACGAGGATCGAGACCTTCGGCAGCGGCCGGTCCCCGCCCCGCGCCGGCGGATCGCTGTCCGGACCGGCGCTGATGGCCGCGACGAAGGCCGCGGCCTTGAGGCACGCCGAGACCAGCAGGGTCACGCAGGCCCATGCGACAAGGACCCCGAAAACCGCCGTCGGAAAGAAAAGGGTCAGCATCGTCAGCACGCCCAGCACCGCGACGGTGATGCCAAGCCTGCGATGCAGACGACCGCCCCACGTGCGGCAGCTTTCGCCTTCGGGGACACGGGTACGTGCGCTTTCGGCCAGCGTCGCGCCGAACCGCGCCGCGATGGCGGCCTGCACCGTTTCACGCGGGGCAAGCGCAACCGGCGCCACGGCAAGGTCGGCCGGAAGGATTTGCCGGACACGCCGCGGTGCCTCTGCGTCATTTGTCACTAGCGTCGGGTAGCCCTGCCCGAGGTCGACCGGCAGAATGGCGTGGCGCAACAGCATGGGTAGCCACTCGTCACAGGGCCACGATCGCGCCGCGTTGACCTGCGCGGCGCCAAGCACCGGGACAGATAGACGATCCGCCTGCGTGCGCAGCAGGTCCTCCTCGGTCACCAGGTGTTCGGCGACGAGGATCCTGCCGACGGACGCGTCGCAGTGCCGTAGCACGATCTGGGCGCGGGCCGCGTCGTCGCGGCTTATCCGGCCATCGCGCACGAGCGCGCGCGCCATGAGATTGACAGGCGCCTCGTCCTCAAGGCGCTGCGCGTCCAATTCGCGCAGTTCCGATATCCCCATGACACGCCCCTGTTGCGCTTACTCGGGGTCAGTTTGCGTGGCGGGGATTAATGAAGTGTAAACAGGCGCCGGCGGATCGGCGTTTTCAGCCGGCCATCGACGTGGCGAAACGCTCGAAAAGGTAAAAACTGTCCTGTGGCCCCGGGCTCGCCTCCGGGTGATGCTGCACCGAGAAAACAGGTCTGTCCCGCATGCGGATACCGCAGTTCGAGCCGTCGAACAGCGAGACATGGGTTTCCACAACGCCCCCCGGCAGGCTTTGGCTGTCCACGGCAAAACCGTGGTTCATACTGGTAATTTCGACCTTGCCCGTCTCCATGTCCTTGACCGGATGATTGGCACCGTGGTGGCCGTGGTTCATCTTGACGGTTCTTGCACCGAGTGCCAGTGCCAGCATCTGGTGGCCTAGGCAGATACCGAAAACTGGCAATCCGTTGTCCAGGATGTCACGGATCATCGGCACGGCATATTCGCCGGTCGCCGCCGGGTCGCCGGGGCCGTTCGACAGGAACACGCCGTCGGGCCGATGCGCCAGCACATCGTCGGCTGTCGACGTGGCCGGCAGCACCGTTACCTCGCAGCCCGCGCTCGCGAGGCAGCGCAGGATATTCCGCTTGGCCCCATAATCGACGGCGACGACCTTGTGCCGTGCCTGCGTCTGGCGCTTGTAGCCGTCCGGCCACACCCAGCGCATCTCGTCCCAGCGGTAGGATTGCGCACAGGTCACGTCACGCGCCAGATCCATGCCTTCCAATCCCGCGAAGGCGCGCGCCTTCGCAACAAGATCCGCGATGTCGAAATTGCCCTCTGGATCGTGCGCCAGCGCGATATGCGGCGCGCCCTGCTGACGGATGGCGCGGGTCAGCCGGCGGGTATCGACGCCCCCGATCGCCACGCGCCCCCGGCGCGCCAGCCAGTCGGACAACCGGTCCGTCGCGCGCCAGTTGCTCGGCTCGGTCGGATCCCACTTGACGACCATCCCCTCGGCCACCGGATCGGCGGTTTCGTCGTCGTCGGCATTCACGCCGACATTGCCGATATGCGGAAACGTGAAGGTCACCACCTGCCCGGCATAGCTGGGATCGGTCATGATTTCCTGGTACCCGGTCATCGCGGTGTTGAAGCACAGTTCGGCGGCCCGGACACCGGTCGCGCCGAAGCCCCTGCCGTAAAAGACCGAGCCGTCCGCGAGGGCAAGGCAAGCGGTCGGGCGGGGGTGTGACGCGTTGGTCATGGTCGTGAATCTCCGGGGGCAAGGGTGCCGCGAAACTATGCCCGGCCCCGCACGCGGTCAAGGGCCCCGCGCCCGGTTTCGCGACAGGCCCCGCGTGAACGGACCCGAACGCGTGACCGGTTGCCACCCCCGCGCGGTTTGGATACCCTCCACGTCTTGTGACGCAAGTCGGGGATGAATGTCATGGGATTACGGGACCGCGTGAACGGTGCGCTGAAACAGGCGATGCGGGACAAGGACACGGCGCGGCTGGCAACGCTGCGCCTGATCAATGCCGCCATCAAGGACCAGGACATCGCGGCGCGCGGCGGCGATGGCGAAGACGGTGTCAGCGACAGCGACATCATGGCGATACTCGGCAAGATGACCAAGCAGCGGCAGGAAAGCGTCCGCGCCTACGAAGAGGGCGGCCGGCTGGACCTTGCCGAGCGCGAGCGCGACGAGATCGCGGTCATAGAGGAGTTCCTGCCCCGTCAGCTCGACCCCGCGGAAGTCGAGACGGCCGTGAACGAGGTGATCGCCGAAACCGGCGCCACCTCGATCCGGGACATGGGCAAGGTGATGCGGCGGCTCAAGGAGAAATACGCGGGCCAGATGGACTTCGGCGCTGTCGGCCCGCGGGTGAAGGGAAGATTGAGCTGACGCGCTATTGCGCGGCCGGCGGGACCGTCGCGCGGCGCAGGGCCTCGGCAATTTCACCGTAAAGCGTTTTGCGCTCGTCTTCCGAAAGGAAGGCCCCGATTTCCACTTCGCGGCCGCGACCCTTGAGCGTGATGTAATGCGCCACGGGGCCGCCCGCGGTATGCATATGGACCTTGGCCCAGTAACTGTTGCAATCCCATTCCTGCTGTCGGCCGCCGGGATCGGTCCGCGTAAGATGCACCTCGTCGGGGGTGATGCAGAGTTCCTCGCTCATGTCGGCGCTGCGGTAAGACCGTTCCAGCCCCCACCAGATGCCCGCCACGGCCAACAGCATGAACGGCAGGATGCCCCACAGCACGACGGTACCCAGAAGCGGGTAAAGCGGGATCGTGATCAGGGTGAAGGTTCCGAGAATGAACGCCGCGAACCCCTTGCGCGGCAAGGACCGGTAGGGCCAGAGAACCAGCCGGGCGTTTTGCGGGGCGCCGTTTTCCGAGGACCATTCATAAGGCATAGCACAATAATAAACCGCCAGTCGCAAACGAAAAGACGAGACGGCGAAAAAACGCGCGGAGGGCCTGTAAGCCGGATTCTGTCGAAGGGGGCTGCCCTTCGGATGCCCATTCCTCTGGACGCCCCGTTGCCGGAGCGCCTCAAGCTGCCAACCCGGACCGCCAAGCCAAGGCGTGACCTGCAGGCGGTATCGGTTGCCCGACCTTGCCCTGCGCGCGGTCCCTATTCGGCATTGCTCCCGGTGGGGCTTGCCGTGCCGGTCCGGTTGCCCGTCCCGCGGTGGGCTCTTACCCCACCGTTTCACCCTTACCCCCACATGGGGGCGGTCTGTTTTCTGTGGCGCTTTCCCTCGGGTTGCCCCGACCGGGCATTACCCGGCACCGTCGCCTTGTGGAGTCCGGACTTTCCTCGGGACGCGCGATCACGCGCCCCGCGGCCATCCGGCCCTCCGCGCATGATCCAGTTAAGCACTCGCCGTAACGCGGTCAACGGGGAAGCGACAGGCGAGGTCGTGCATCAGGGCGCGATCGGTCGCGTCGAGCGGGCCTGCGGCCCATGGCCTGAAACGTTGGCGAAAGGCCGCGACGATATCCGATTGCGAGACATCGCCCACCGGGTAGCCGAAGCGCGCGGCATCGGCCAGAAAATCACCCGCGCCAGACCCGCGGCAGGGCCAGACAGACAGGCCTCCAAGCGCGAGCCGCCGCCAGTCAAAGCGCGGCCCCGGATCCTGTTTGCGGGCCGGGGCCATGTCCGAATGGCCGATCACGCGGTCCGGCGTCACCGGCCAGCGCTGCATGATGGCGCCCAGCAATTCTTCAAGCGCGGCCATCTGCGGTTCGGCAAAGGGCTGCGCCCCGTCGTTGGCAAGTTCTATCCCGATGGAGCGCGAGTTCACGTCATCGACCGGCCCCCACCGGCCGGCGCCCGCGTGCCATGCACGCGCTGCTTCGTCGACCAGCCGTTCGGCCATGCCCCTGCCGTCGATCAGGTAATGCGCCGACACGCCGGACGCCGGATCACACAACCGCGCACGCGCGGCTTGCGCCGTCGCCATCGCGGTATAGTGAATCACGATCATGTCGGGCCGCGCACCGCCCCGGCGTGAGCCGAAATTCGGCGTCGGACCATCGCACGCCGGCGCGGCGCGCGCGCCCTGCCTTTTAGGTGTCATCCTGCGCTTGATCCTGCGCCTGATCCTGTCCCTGCATGGCACGCCTGAACGGCCTCGGATCCCAGCCGCAAGCGTACCCGTCCCCGTCAGGGTCAAGGCCCAGCCTGTCACGCTGCGGTCCACCACGGGCCATGAAATCTTCCTGCGCACGGTCCGGGGAAGCATACTTGACGCAATTCCTGTTATACCGCGCTTCCTTGTTGAAACCGAAGCGTTCGAACAACCGTGTCCCGGGCGGGTGGACGGTCTCAAGCGCATAGGCAACGATGTTCGGGCGGTCGGAATCCCGTCTCTCGGGCAATTCCGAGGGCTCGATCACCTTGTATTGCGCCCTGTTCTGCGCAATCAGCTCGGCGTCGTCCTCGATCGAACGCTCGGCCCCTACCGCCTCGAAGTCGTTTTCCTGCGATATGCCCTCCGGGGTCAGAACCGTGTCGGGTTCGGCGTCGTCGGTATCGCCGCTCCCGGGTGTGCGCGCCCCGGCCGCGTCGGCGGAATTTTCCGTTGTCGCGTCGAGCACGGCGCGCGTCGCCGCGCCGATATCGTCCTGCTCGGGCGTGATGGCAGGCTCACTCAACCCGACCGCGTCCAGCGGCTGTTCGGAGACCGCGCCGGGCGCCGGCACGGCCGAACCGGACAGTTGCGCATCGCGGCGCTCCTTGTCCTGCTGATAGGTGTCGTAATCACCGAAGCCGACACCCGACGCGCTGTCGGGAATGGACGGCGCGCAGCCGGACGCGGCCGCGATGACAAGGACCGATACAGTAACACGCATGTGCGGCAACCCCGACTTTACCTGTCTCAGAGGCGTTGTTTACCACCATTTCACGGGTTTGGCCACGAAGGCCGCGGCCGTTTCCAACGCATGAGCGCAATTCAGCAGATCACCCTCTTCCCACGGGCGGCCGATGAGTTGCAGCCCCAGCGGCAGCCCTTGCTTGTCACGGCCGGCGGGCACGCTGATTCCGGGCAGGCCGGCAAGGTTGACCGTCACGGTGAAAACGTCGTTGAGATACATCTGGACCGGATCGGCCTTGGCCATTTCGCCCAGCCCGAAGGCCGCCGACGGCGTCGCGGGCGTCAGGATGGCGTCGATGCCATCGTCGAAGACCTGCTCGAAATCGCGCTTTATCAGGGTGCGGACCTTGCGGGCGCGGTTGTAATAGGCATCGTAGAACCCGGCCGACAGCACGTAGGTACCCACCATGACGCGGCGCTTCACCTCGTCGCCGAAGCCTTCGGCGCGGGTTTTCTCGTACATCTCGGTGATGCCGTCGCCCTGCGCGAGCTGCGCGCGATGGCCGTAGCGCACCCCGTCATACCGGGCGAGGTTCGATGACGCCTCGGCCGGCGCGATCACGTAGTACGCGGGCAGCGCGTACTTGGTATGCGGCAGAGAGATATCGCGCAGTTCGGCGCCGGAATCCCTGAGCATCTCGGTGCCCTGCGCCCACAGTTTCTCGATCTCCTCCGGCATTCCCTCCATGCGGTACTCGCGCGGGATCCCGATGACCTTGCCCCTGACATCGCCGGTCAGCATCGCCTCGAAGTCGGGCACGGGGATGTCGGCGCTGGTCGAATCCTTGGGGTCGTGGCCGCACATCGCGCCGAGCATGATCGCGGCGTCGCGCACCGACTTGGTCATCGGCCCCGCCTGATCGAGCGAGGAGGCGAAAGCCACGATCCCCCACCGCGAACAGCGCCCGTAGGTGGGTTTTATGCCCGTGATGCCGGTGAAGGCGGCAGGCTGGCGGATCGAGCCGCCGGTATCCGTGCCCGTCGCCCCGAGGCAGAGATCGGCCGAAACGGCCGAGGCCGACCCGCCCGAGGATCCGCCCGGGGTGAGCGGCGTTTCGTCGGTGTCCCGCCGCCATGGGTTGACCGCGTTGCCGTAGACGGAGGTTTCGTTGCTGCTGCCCATGGCGAACTCGTCCATGTTGAGCTTGCCCAGCATCACCGCGCCTGCGTCGAACAGTTTTTTCGTCACCGTCGACTCGTATTCCGGCCGGAACCCGTCAAGGATGCCGCTTGCCGCCTGGCTCGGCACGCCGCGCGTGCAGAAGAGATCCTTGATGCCCAGCGGGATGCCGCACATTGCCGGCGCGTCGGCGGATTTCAACCGCGCATCCGCGGCCTGCGCCTGTTCGCGGGCGATATCGGGCGTGGCGTGCACGTAGGCATTCAGCGCACCCGCCCCGTCCGCCGCCGACAGGCAGCTTTCGGTCAGTTCCACCGCGGTGACCTCGCCCTTGCGCAGCTTGTCGCGGGCCTCGGCGATCGTCAGTCCGTTCAGTTCACTCATCACTCGACCACCTTCGGCACCGCAAAGAAGCCTTCGCGCGCATCCGGCGCGTTCGACAGGATCCTGTCGGGCATGTTGCCATCCGTAACGACGTCGTCGCGCCGCTTGAGGCGCATGGGCGTCACGCTCGTCATCGGGGCGACGCCGTCGACGTCCACTTCCTCCAGCTGCTCGATGAAGCCGAGGATGTCGTTGAATTCCTGCGCCAGTGACGGCAGGTCACCTTCTTCGACCCGTATCCGGGCCAGCTTGGCGACCTTGGCGGCGGTGTCCTTGTCGATCGACATGCATCAATCTCCGTTTTCCAGTCGATACCGCGTTTAGCGCCGGGGCACGGGCGGCGCAAGCATATGGCGCCGGTAAAGCTCGATCATCCAGCCCAGCATCAGCGCGTTCAGCAAATGCCAGCCGAAATGCGTGCCCGGCGCGAAGACGGGGCAGATGACGGGATCGAGGCTGCGGCATATCAGCGACAGGAGGAGAAGCATGGCCGCGATCAGAAGATTGCGCCCCGTCTCGGGCGCGCGCCGCCGCAGCGCCAGGCCGTATCCCGCGATCAGGACAGGCAGGGGCAGGTACCCCGCGGAAAGCCCCAGCACGGGAATTGTCGCAAACAAAGGCACCGACGCGGCTGACAGGCCGACCGCGACGACGACACCGACAAGCGCCGCCACGCGCCCCATGCCCCAGAAGCCGCGGTTCGCGGCGTAAATGTAGATCAGCACGAAGCCAAGGATCGGCACGACGTCGGCCAGCGCCGCCCATGCCCGCGCATGCGTGTGAAACAGGAAAGAGCCGACCCCGATCGCGGCCAGCACCATAACCAGCGCCCGGGCCAGCGGCAGCGACGCGGACCCGAGCCGGCGCCAGACGACGAGTGCCGCCAACAGGAAAGCCACGTTCGTCAAGGCATTGACGGGCTCGGCCCAGTAAGTGGCATCCAGCCGCTCGCAATAGCCGTCAACGGCGCGCGTCCAGTCCAAGGGGTTTTCTCCGGCTTCGTGATTGGTAGTGTGACGAAAAACATAGGGAGAGACACATGAAAATCACATGGCTCGGACATGCCTCGTTCCGCATCGAGATCGGCGGGCAGGTTCTCTTGATCGATCCGTGGCTCACCGGCAACCCGATGCTGTCGGAAGACAGCCAGGACAACGCGACGCGGGAGGCCACGCATATCCTGCTGACCCACGCGCATTTCGACCACGCCTCGGACCTGCCCGGCCTGGCCAAGAAACTCGGCGTGCCGGTCGTGGGGCAATTCGACCTGATGTCATGGTGGGAGGAAAACGAGGGGCTCGACGTCGTCGGGTTCAACAAGGGCGGCACCGTCGACCTGAACGGCGTCGCCGTGACGATGGTCCATGCCACCCATTCTTCCAGCTTCGGCGGCGAGGGCGGCCCGCAGGTGCCGGGCACTGAATGCGGCTTCATGATCTCGGGGGACGGTCACACGATCTACGTGTCCGGCGATACCGACGTGATGGCCGACATGAAAGTGTTCAACGACCTGCACCAGCCCGATATCGGCATCCTCGCCGCGGGCGGGCATTTCACGATGGACATGAAACGCGCGGCCTACGCGGCCAAAACCTTCTTCGATTTCAAGACGGTGATTCCCTGCCATTACAGGACGTTTCCCTTGCTGGAACAAACGGCCGAGGCGCTTGCCGCGGGCCTGCCGGGTGTCGACGTGATCGAACCCGAGGTCATGAACCCGATCGAGTTCTGAGCGGGGATCAAAGCAGCGTCAGGGTGTCCGCGAGGAAAGGATACTCGGCGATAGCAGGCCCTACCACCGTGCTGCGCAGGATCGGGCGCAGCACCTCCGCGACATGGGCCGGCATCTGCTGCAGGATATCCTTGCGCGCGGTCAGCGTGATCGTCCGCGCCAGTGGCTCGAAGGGCAGTTCCATCACGTCGATCTGCGCCGCGAAGCGCCGGGCCCGCATCAGGGCAAGGGGCGTCAGGATCGTCCAGCCCGCGCCCTGCCCCACGAGAGCCAGGATGGCATGGTAACTGTCGAGTTCGAACCGGTGGGGCACCGTCAGGTTTTGCCGTGCGAGGTGCGCGGTCAGCAACCGGCCCATGTAGTGGCGCTGCGTATATTGCACCAAAGGCAGCCGCCTTAGCTGGCGCAGCACGTTGCCGCCGGGGTCGATAGCACCCCGGGGAGCGGCCACGACGAACCCCTCGCGCAGCAGGGGATGCACCTCGGCCCAGTCGTCCGCGCCCAGCTCGGCAGCAACGATGACGTCGAGCGCGCGCGCATCCAGCAGATCGTGCAGGTAATGGCTGGCCCCGGTTTCCAGCAGGAACTGGCATGACTTCAACTCGCCCGCCATGTGGCTGAGCAATTGGGGCGTCACGTCGGCCTCGAAATCCTCGATCATGCCCAGCCGGAACCGCGTCATCATCGACAGGTCGGACATGGCAAGCTCGGCGCGGGCCTGCGCGGCCTCGTTCAGGATGGCCTGCGCCCGGCGGCGCATGATCTCGCCCGCCGGGGTGAGCCGGATCGGCCGCGCGTTGCGCTGCAACAGGGTGGCACCGACCGCGCCTTCGAGATTGGTCAATTGCTGGCTGACCGCCGACGGGCTGGCGCCCAGACGACGCGCGGCCGCGGAAATCGACCGCTCGTCAGCCGCGGCCATGAACACCTCGATCCCCCACAGGGTTATCCGGCCGGGGCTGTCGACCATTCGCGGCTACTTGTCCATCCTGGACAGTTTTTGCTGCAAGTCCGCGAGTTGTTTCTTGATCTCGTCAAGGTCCTCTGTCGTCTCGCTGCGGGCGGACTCGCCCTGATCCTTGGCCGGCCCTGTCTGGATACCGGGCATCCCCCCGGTCATCGCCTTCACGAAGGCTTCCTGCTGGGCGCGCATCGCCTCCATGCCCGGCATCCCGGCCAACGGGTTGGCCTTGGTCATGTTCTCCATCATCTGCGATTGCCCGTCGCGCAGCATCTCGAAGCTTGCCTGAAGGAAATCGGGCACGAGCGAGGTGGCCTGCGTGGTGTAGCTGCGCACGAGGTCGGTCAGCACGTTGATCGGCAGGACATGTTCGCCCCGGCTCTCGTGCTCGGCGATGATCTGCAGGAGGTACTGCCGTGTGAGGTCGTCGCCCGATTTCAGGTCGATGATCTGCACTTCGCGCCCATCGCGGATGAATTCGGCGATGTCTTCCAGCGTCACGTAATCCGACGTCTCGGTATTGTAGAGGCGCCGGCTGGCATAGCGTTTGATCAGCAGCGGTTTATTGGTGTCAGCCAAGGGTCGTCCTCCCATGAATTAGGCGCTGCGCTGCAGCTTATGCCAGTGCAGCACAAAAAGAAAGGGCGAGCCTCGAGGGCTCGCCCGGGACAGTGGACGCCGTCAGGGAGGAAGGGAGAGACGCCCGCCTGCGCGTGCCGTCTTACTTGGCGGCGGTGCCGGCCTTCTTGGCGGCTGCCGTCATGTCGTCGCTGGCCTGCTTCATCACCTTGGCGGTGTCTTCCTGCATGTCCTTGCCGGCAGCCATCAGAAGCTCGACCGTGTCGGTCTGGATCTTCTTGGCGACCTCGGCGAAGGCGGCCATGTTCTCGGCGGCGACCTCGGAGTTCGCAGATGCGAAATCGGTCATCGCCTTGGCGTAGTCGGCAGGCTCCGACTTGGCCTTGGACATCTCGTTGAGCTTGGCCAGCGTTTCCTTTGTCCACTTGTTGGAAATCTCGGCCGATTTCTCGGCCGCTTCAAGCGCAACGCCCGACAGCTTCTCGTTCAGCGACGCCTGGTTCTGAAACGCGTCTTCCATCGCCTTGGTGTCGACGGGGAACGCACCCATCATGTCTTTCATCATCGTGTTGAAGTCTTGCGCTTTTGCCATGTCTACGGCTCCTTTTCATGTTCCGGCGGATCATCCGCCGTTTCTGCAACTGCAAAAAAACATAGATGCTGCAGCGCAGAATTTCAACCTTTTTTCTGCACTGCAGCAAAATACACGGGGTTGTCCGATTTTCCCTTGGTAGTCAGAAACTTGCCTTCTGGCGGACATAGGCTCCGGGGGCCGGAGCAAGCGGCGGATGCGCCGAATCGCCGGGACTGCGCGCCGGGACCTTCTTGCCCGACCGCTTTCTCAGCCACGCCTCCCATCGGGGCCACCAGGAACCTTCGTTATAAGTGGCCCCCGCCATCCACGCATCGGCATCCCCGCTCAGGTCGTCATTCGTGAAATGGCCGTATTTCTTCTTCGCGGGCGGGTTAACGATGCCGGCGATGTGGCCCGACTCGGAAACGATGAAGCTACGTTCCTTGGCGCCGGTCATGCGGAACCCGCGATAGCAATCCTTCCAGGCGGCAATATGGTCGGTCTCGCAGGTGACAGCCATGATCGGCACGGTCACGTCGCTGACATGCAGCTTCTCGCCGCACAGCTCGAACCCGTCGGTCGTGAACTCGTTGCGCTGACACAGGCCGCGCAGGTATTCCATCGTCATCCTGCCGGGCAGGTTGGCGCCGTCCCCGTTCCAGTACAGCAGGTCGAAGGCGGGCGGCGTTTCGCCCATCATGTAGCTTTTCACCGCCGGCTGGTAGATCAGGTCGTTGGACCGCAGGAAGGACATTGTGCGCGACATGATGAACGAGCGCAGCACGCCCTGCTCGGCGACCTCTTCCTCGATGCCGTCGATGAAATCGTCCTGCAGGAATGGCGTGAATTCGCCCTGTTCCGAGAAATCAGTCAGCGCGGTGAAGAACGTGGCGGATTTCACGCTGCGGTCCTTGCGCTTGGCCATGAGCGCGAGGGCAAGGTGCAGCGTCGTGCCGGCGATGCAGTAGCCGACCGCGTTCACCTGTTTCCGGCCGGTGATCGCCTTGACCTCGCGGATCGCGGTGAGAAAGCCGTCCTCGATGTAATCATCCATCCCGACATCGGCGTAGGAAGAATCGGGGTTGACCCAGCTTACCACGAACAGCGTATAGCCCTGATCCACGATCCACTTGATCAGGCTGTTCTTTTCCTTGAGGTCGAGGATGTAGAACTTGTTGATCCACGGCGGGAAGATGACCAGCGGCACTTCGTGCACCTCGTCGGTGGAAGGGCTGTACTGGATCAGTTCCATCATGTCGTTGCGATAAACGACCTGGCCCGGGCTCGTGGCGATGTTGCCCCCCAGCTCGAACGCGGTTTCATCGACCAGCCGGACCACCATCTCGCCGTGATTGGCCTCCAGGTCCGCGACGAGGTTCTCCAGCCCGAGCACGAGGCTTTCACCCTCCGTCTCGACGGCTTTTTCCAGCGCGTCCGGATTCGTCCCGAGGAAGTTGGTCGGCGCCATCATGTCCAGGATCTGGCGCGAGAAATATTCCAGCCGCCGTTTTTCCGTGGGATCAAGGTCGTCGATCTCCTGGACGGCGTGTTCGACCGCCTGCTTGTTGAGCGCGTATTGCTGCTTGACATAATTGAAATACGGATGCGTCTGCCAGAGCGGGTTGGCGAAACGCTTGTCCCCGGCGAGCGGATCGTCGTCTTGCCCGTCCGCGGTCACATGGCCTTGCAGCATCTGCTGTTGTGCCTGCATGAAATGCTGCACCGACTTGCCCCAGTATTCTAACTGCTGCTCATACAACTTGCCGGGATTTTCCAGCATCTCGGCCCAATAGGCCGTGGCCGCCTTGGCAAACAGCTCCTGCGAGGGGCCGTTCAGTGTCGGGTTTGCCGGGTTGCGCGCCGAAAGCGCCGTGATCAACCGCTGCGACAGCTCCTCGACGCGCGCCAGGTTCTCGTTGAATTTCTCGAGATTTTCACCCGCGGCGTCCTCTTGCGTTGCCATTTTAACGAATCCCTCGTAGTTTCTGCTTTGCAGCATACCGTCGCCAAGCTGGAGGGGCAGTGCGGCGAATGCAACCGCGCGGCGGACCAAGAAGGAGACGACGATGCGCTACATGATGACGTATGACCTGATGGAGACCCTCCGCAACACCAATCAGTGGCTGGGCGCGTCCGCCCTTTCGCTGGCATCCTATCCAATTTTCAGCCTCACGCCAAACCCGGCGATCCAGTGGATGGCCGCATGGGGCGAAGTGACGGAGCGCACGTTTCAGCGCATGGTGTGCAAACCGGACTGGGGAATCGATTCGATCACGGGCGAGGACGGACGCGATCACCTGATCAACATCGAAACGGTTGTCGAACACCCCTTCGGCGACCTGATTCATTTCGACGTGACCGGGCGCGAGGAAATGGACCGCCGCGTGCTACTGGTCGCGCCGATGTCGGGCCATTATGCAACGCTGTTGCGCTCGACGGTCCGGTCGTTGCTGCCCGACTGCGAGGTCTACGTCACCGACTGGCACAACGCGCGGGACATCCCGGTGAGCGCCGGGAAGTTCGACATCGAGGATTACACCCTTTACCTGATGGATTTCATGCGCGAACTGGGCAGCGATCTGCACGTGATCGCGGTGTGCCAGCCTGCACCGCTGACTCTTGCCGCCGCGGCCTACCTTGCTGAGCTTGAACCGGACGCGCAGCCGCGGACGCTCACGCTCATCGGCGGACCGATCGACCCGGATGCGACGCCGACGGACGTGACAGATTTCGGCCGCCGGGTGACGATGGGCCAGCTCGAGGAAACCATGATCCAGCGGGTCGGGTTCAAGTACAAGGGCGTCGGTCGGATGGTTTATCCCGGCCTGTTGCAGTTGCAATCCTTCATGTCGATGAACGGCGAGCGCCATGCCAAGGCCTTCACCGACCAGATACTGCGGGTAAGCCGCGGCGAGGCAAGCGACCATGACCCCCACAACAAGTTCTACGACGAGTATCTTGCCGTCATGGACATGCCCGCGGAGTTCTACCTCTCCACGGTCGAGCGTGTCTTCAAGGGCCTCGAGATCGCGCGGAACGAATTTGTCGTGGACGGGCACAAGGTGGATTTCGGGGCGGTCACGAATGTCGCCGTGAAGACGGTCGAAGGCGGCAAGGACGACATTTCGGCACCCGGACAATGCGTGGCAGCGCTCGACCTGCTGACGGGCCTGCCCGACCGGAAAAAGGCCAGCTACATCGAACCCGAAGCCGGCCATTACGGGATTTTCGCGGGCCGGTCGTGGCGCAACAACATCCGGCCCCTCGTGCTGGATTTCATCGACGCGAATTCCGAGGCCCCGGCCAAGCGTAACCGCACCTCGCCGCGCAAGAAGAAGGCCAAGGCCGCCTGACCCGGCGACAACGGCTGTGTGGGCGGCGTGTCAGGAGCGGCGCCGCCTGCACCAACGCAGTATCGGCACGATATCCAGAGCGGCCAGCGCCAGCCCCAGTGGAAGCATCCAGAACCCGACCACCGGCAGAAACCCCAGAACCCCGCCGATGATCAACAGTATGCCGGCCAGCAAGCGCAGCCCCGGCGGAAGGTTGCGCTTGCCCCAGACCTGCACGCGCCGCCTCAGCCGCCTGAGCCGCCCCTTGGCCGAGGGCTTGCGTGGCTCAGGCATCCGTCCGGTTCGGCGTGGAGGTGGGTTGGGCCAGCCAATCAGACAGCGCGCGCGTTGTCTCCGCCGGCGCTTCGAGCGTGGGAAGATGGCCGGCATCGTCGATGACCGCGAGGTCGGCATCGGGAATCAGATCGGCCAGAAAGCTGTGCCGCTTGAGCGGGAAAAGCGTGTCGTGCCGTCCGCACAAGACGAGCGCTGGAACCTTGCACCGCCGCAGCACGGCTTGGTAATCACGCCGCCGTTGCAGCGCCCGGGCCTGTCGGGTGATCGCATCGGGCCCGACGCTTTCGGCCATTTCCGTGAGCAGGGAATGCACCCGCGCCCGTTCCGTACCAAGGGCGAGGCTTTCGACCGGCACGAAACCCGCCACGGCCTCGGGCAGCCGCCCCGCCCTGAGCTTGATCAGCGGCGGTTCGTAATCGGCGGCGGATTGCGGTGTCTCGGCAAGCGGGCTGGTATCCAGCAGGGCAATACGCGACACCCGGTCCGGCGCGCGCCGTAGTAGCTCCATCGCGACGATCCCGCCCATCGCGTGGCCGGCGACCGCGAAACGGAGCGGCAGAACGTCCAGCAGGACCGAGGCGATCTCCTCGATCCTTTCACCATGGATGATCGGGGCGGTCATGACGGCCATCGACCGGCCAAGCGCGGTCACCTGCGGACCGAACAGGCGCGTGTCGCACATCATGCCCGGCAGGAACACCACCGGATCACGCATGTGACCCCCTTTCGCGCCTTTTGTGCGGGTACCCCATCATGACCAGCACAGTGCCACAGGCGGCCCCGAGGTCAAGCGGGACGGCGCCACCTTACACCGCTTGGGCACGGACCGTTACCTCGGCCACGGACGCCTCGATCAAGGCAAGGCAATCGGGCGTCGAAAAGCGGTGATCGGCACCCTTGACCAGCGTGAGGTGCATGTCCGCCCCGTCAGCGTGGTCGAGCAGCCGCAGCGCAACGGCAGTGTCGACATCCGCATCCGCCGTGCCCTGCAAGAAACGCACCGGGAACGGCAGTTCGAGCGGCGCGCGCAGCACGAGATGGTCGCGCCCGTCCTCGATCAGGCGGCGGGTGATGATGTAAGGCTCACCATAGTCGCTCGGCAGGGCGAGCCGCCCCTTGGCCATCAGCGTCTCGCGTTGCGCCGCGTCAAAACCGGCCCACATCGCGTCCTCGGTGAAATCGGGCGCGGCGGCAATGGTGACGATCCCTGCCACTTTCTCGGGCATGTCCCGTGCCGCCAGCAACGTGATCCAACCGCCCATGGACGAGCCGACAAGGATTTGCGGCCCCTCCGTCAACTGCGCGATCACGGCCATCGCGTCGGCGGCCCAATCACCGATGCAGCCGTCCGTGAACGTTTCGGAGGACTGGCCGTGACCGGAATAGTCGAACCTCAGGAATGCGCGCCGTTCGGACCGGGCCCAGTTTTCGAGGTGGAGCGCCTTGGTGCCCTCCATGTCGGATTTGAACCCGCCAAGGAACACGACACCGGGCCCCTGCCCCGCGGTGCGGTGATAGGCCAGCCTGCGGCCCGTATCTGTCGTCAGGTAAGTCGGCTCTGCCACGACGTGCCTCCGTTTTGATAACGCGGCAAGAATGGCACGGGCGCGGCGGCGCGGGCAAACCGGTTTTACGACCTGCCCGGCGCCGGGACGGGCTCAGCCGCCGACATAGGCGCCGCGGCGCGGCCTGTAGAAAACCTTCTGATTGTGCAGCCGGCCCAGCAGGTCGTGGATCTGGCGCATGTCGTCATCGGGCTTGACCTCGGGCGTTCCGCCGGCGTCCTCGGTCAATTGTTGCGCAAGGTCCTGCTTTTTCCGGTGCAAGGCGTTCTCGATGAGTTCCATGTCCTCGAGCGAAAGCTCGAACGTCGCGTTGTATTTAGGCATGAATCGCTCCCTGATGCGGTGTCATGTCGTGTTTCCGATAGTGAACATATGACATGATATGCTCGGACCCCGCCAACGCCAACCAGATTTTCGAAACTGCGTCAATATGTTACGCAACGCGCCGCATACGGCTGCACACAACCATCGGCGTACAGTCGCACACTTTCCAACGCCAAGCTGTCAACGCCGCAGCCCCCCGGAATTTCGCAATCCTAACCATCACCGCCCACGCGCGCACCTTCTTGAAGCCAGCCTTGACTTGCCAGGCGCGAACCGCGAAAAGGCAGCGCAACCAATTACCCGCAACCGGGCGTTCCGTGGGCGCCAAACCGACGAGGAGCATGGGCCTATGGCCGATATTTCCCTGACCTTACCCGATGGCAACGTGCGTTCCTTTCCCAAGGGCGTGACACCGGCGGACGTGGCGGCCGGCATCGCGACATCGCTGCACAAGAAGGCCGTATCCGCGCAGGTCAACGGGCAACACTGGGACTTGCAATGGCCGATCGAGGATGACGCGGAAATCGCGATCAACACGATGAAGGACGAGGCGCCGGCGCTTGAACTCATCAGGCATGACCTTGCCCACGTCATGGCGCGCGCCGTTCAGGAGATCTGGCCCGACGTCAAGGTCACGATCGGCCCCGTGATCGAGAATGGCTGGTATTACGATTTCGACCGCGATGCCCCGTTCACGCCCGAGGATCTGGGCGCGATTGAACAGAAGATGAAGGAAATCATCAATCGGCGCGACCCGGTCACGACCGAACTCTGGGAGCGTGAGCGTGCGATCAAGTACTACAAGGCCAACAATGAACCCTACAAGGTCGAGCTGGTCGAGGCGATACCGGGCGACGGGCCGGTGCGCATGTACTGGCACGGCCACTGGCAGGACCTGTGCCGCGGCCCGCACCTGCAGCATACCGGGCAACTGCCCGCCGACGCCTTCAAGCTGATGAGCGTCGCCGGCGCCTACTGGCGTGGCGATTCCGACCGCCAGATGCTGCAGCGCATCTACGGCGTCGCCTTCGCGAACCGTGAGAAGCTGAAGGAATACCTGACCTTCCTCGAGGAGGCCGAGAAGCGCGACCATCGCAAGCTGGGCCGCGAGATGGACCTGTTCCACATGCAGGAAGAAGCGCCGGGCCAGATCTTCTGGCACCCCAACGGCTGGACGATCTTCACCACGCTGCAGGACTACATGCGCCGCCAGCAGCAAAAGGACGGCTACGTCGAGGTGAACACCCCGCAGGTGGTCGACCGCAAGCTGTGGGAGGCCTCGGGACACTGGGACAAGTACCAGGACCACATGTTCATCGTCGAGGTCGACGAGGAGCACGCGCGCGAGAAATCCATCAACGCGCTCAAGCCGATGAACTGCCCCTGCCACGTGCAGATCTTCAACCAGGGGCTCAAGTCTTACCGCGACCTGCCGTTGCGCATGGCCGAATTCGGGTCATGCAACCGCTACGAGCCGTCGGGCGCGCTGCACGGGATCATGCGGGTCCGCGGGTTCACGCAGGATGATGCGCACATCTTCTGCCGCGAGGACCAGATCGAGGCCGAAACCAAGAAATTCATCGACTTCCTGTCAGAGGTCTATCGGCATCTGGGCTTCGAGAAGTTCGCGGTGAAATTCTCGGACCGTCCCGAAAAGCGCGCGGGCAGCGACGATGTCTGGGACAAGTCCGAGATCGCGCTCAAATCCGCGACCGAGGCCGCCGGCAGCAGCTTCACGTTGAACCCCGGCGAAGGCGCGTTCTACGGTCCGAAGCTGGAGTTCGTCCTGACAGACGCCATCGGGCGTGACTGGCAATGCGGCACCCTGCAGGTGGATTTCGTCCTGCCCGAACGGCTGGACGCAACCTATATCGGCGAGGACGGCGCGAAACACCGCCCCGTGATGCTGCACCGTGCCGCCCTTGGCAGCTTCGAGCGATTCATCGGCATCCTGATCGAGGAACACGCGGGCCGAATGCCGTTCTGGCTGGCGCCGCGGCAGGTCGTCGTCGCCTCGATCGTGTCCGAGGCCGACGATTACGTGCACGAGGTCGTGCAGAAGCTACGCGCGGCCGGTGTCCGGACCGAGGCCGACATTCGCAATGAAAAGATCAATTACAAGGTCCGCGAACATTCGGTGGGCAAGGTGCCTGTCATCCTTGCCTGCGGGATGCGCGAGGTCGAGGAAAGCACCGTCTCGCTGCGGCGGCTCGGGGAGAAACGGACAAGCGTCGAAGCGCTCGATGACGTGATCGGCGCCCTTGCGCGCGAGGCGACCCCACCCGACCTGCTGTAACATTGCCCCGGCATAACCCGGTGCCGCGTGTAACAATACCGACCGCGCGGCACCGGAATCGGGTAAAAATCCGGTCATATCAGCGCCTGGCCGCTCGCATCACGGTCACACGCGTTAACGCGTCCGTGTCTAACGGTCTCGTTACTGGCAAGCTGTCGCTGTCTCCGCCTAGACTTCCGGTGTCATCGCCGCGACGTGGTTGAAAAGATCCACGTGGACCACGGCGATGAAACTTGAATTCTGCAACGGAGTAACCCGATGTCCAACACCATGAAGACAGTCGCCATTGCCGGCGCCATGACAGCAGCCCTCACCGCCCACAGCACCCCGGCAGCCGCCGAAGGCGGCCAGGAAAAATGCTACGGCGTGTCGCTGGCAGGCGAAAATGATTGCAAGGCCGGGGCCGGCACCACCTGCGCGGGCACCTCGACCGTCGATTACCAGGGCAATGCCTGGACGCTCGTGGACGAGGGCACCTGCACCGAGATCGACCTGCCCGACATGGCCGACGGCACGCCGCGCCAAGGCAGCCTCGAAGCGCTCAAGCGCGACCTGCCGTCCTGACACCCGAGCTCGGGGCGCGCGCCATGGCGGGCGCCCCTTCCCCGCACAGCGCCACGCGAGGCCACCATGCTTGACACGAAATCCCGTTTCACCACCCTGCCGCCCGCCCCGGGCGTTGGCTACAAGCCGCAGCATTTCGGCGATATCTCGACCGATGCGCGCCCGGTGGAATGGCTGGAGGTTCATGCCGAGAATTACATGGGCGACGGCGGACGCCCGCTGGCGCAGCTTCGCCACCTTGCCGAACACTTTCCGATTTCCGTCCATGGCGTCGGCTTGTCGATCGGCGGTGAGGGTCGGCTTGATCCTGACCACCTCGCACGCCTGAAGCACCTGTGCGACTGGCTGCAACCGGCCAGTTTCTCGGAACACCTCGCATGGTCGACCCATGACACTCATTTCCTCAACGATCTTCTGCCGCTGCCCTATACCAATGCCACCCTGACCCGCATCGCCGATCATATCGACGAAGTGCAGAACGTGCTGGGCCGCCGGATGTTGCTGGAAAACCCGTCGAGTTATCTCACCTTCGACGAAAGCACATGGGCCGAAACCGACTTCCTGCGCGAACTGGCACGGCGCACCGGCTGCGGGCTGCTTCTGGACGTGAACAACGTCTTCATATCGGCCACCAATCTCGGGCTGGATGCGCGCGCCTATATCGATTCCTTCCCGCTCGGCCATGTCGGCGAACTGCATCTTGGCGGCCATGACGAGGACACGGACGACCACGGCGCGCCGCTGCTGATCGACAGCCACGGACGCAAAGTCGCCGACCCGGTCTGGGCCCTTCTTGCCCATGCGCTCGACCGCGCGGGCGCGCGGCCCCTGCTGATCGAATGGGATGCGGATGTGCCCGACTGGGCGACATTGGCCGCCGAAGCGCGCCACGCGTCAAACGCGTTGGAGCAGGTCGCGGCATGAGTATCTCACAGACCTATTTTCACGACGCGTTGCTCGACAGCGGCGGCCCCGTTCCTGCGGGGCTCAGCGACGGGCACGGCCGCCCGGCAGGGCAACGCTTCGCCGTTTATCGCAACAACGTGGCCGTCAGCCTGACCGAGGCCCTGGAGACGGGATTTCCCGCGATTGCCAACCTGATCGGCGCCGACAACTTTCGCAAGGTTGCCGGCGTCTTTCTCAGGCAGCACCCGCCGAAAACACCGTTGATGATGCAGTACGGCGCCGCATTGCCGGATTTCCTCGACGGGTTCGAACCGGTCTCGCATATCCGGTATATCGGCGATGTCGCCCGGTTGGAACATGCGCAGATCACATCCTACCATGCCGCCGACGCCACGCCCGTTGCGCCGGCAGCGCTTGAGGCACTGCCCCCTGACAAGCTGGCCGCCGCCCGGCTCGGGCTGGCCCCGGCATTGCGCCTTCTCAGGTCCCCTTGGCCCGTCCACGACATCTATTGCTATGCTACCATGCCCGATGCGCCGAAGCCCCGCGCGGTGGCGCAGGATGTGCTGATCACCCGGCCGGAATATGATCCGCAGATCACTGTTCTGCCCGACGGCGTGGCCGATTTCATGGCGGCCCTTGCGGCAGGGCAACCGATGGCGACCGCGAACGAGGCCGCGATGAAGGTTGCGGCCGAATTCGACCTCTCGCAAGCGCTCGTCCTGCTTCTGAACGGTCGGGCCATCACCCACATCACTCCCGAGGATTAGACCATGACACTCCTGATTTTCCTGCATGATGCCGTCTTCCGCCGTATTGAACGGATGGACTGGATCCTGCCTGTGCTGGCACGCCTGCTTTTCGCGGCCATCCTTCTGATGTATTTCTGGATCTCGGGCCTGACAAAGCTGGGTGATGGTATCCTCGGTGTTTTCAGCCCGTCCATGGGCGCGTATGCCCAGATCTTCCCGCGCGCCATGGAAGCCGCGGGGTATGACACGGGGCAGTTGAGCATGTTCCACACGCTCGTCGTCCTCGCGGGCACATGGGCCGAGTTCATCCTGCCCCTGCTCATCGTGATCGGGCTTTTCACGCGGCTCGCGGCCCTTGGCATGATCGGGTTCGTCATCCTGCAGACGGCGACCGATCTTTACGGTCACGGCGCCATTGAGGAGGCCGGCACAGTGGGCGCCTGGTTCGACAAGGTTCCGGACGCGGTGATCCTCGATCAACGGGCGCTATGGCTGTTCCTTCTGGTCACCCTCGTGGTCAAGGGCGCCGGGGCGCTTTCGCTGGACGGTGTCCTTGTCAGAAATGCGCCGTCGGCTCATCCGGCTTCCCCGCAGCCAGCGCCAGCAGCCCCGCACAGGCCGTGAAACCGATCGGGAACATGGTGAACACGTTGAACCCAAAAGCGTAATACATCAGCCCGGCAGAAGCCAACATCATCAGCCCGCCCCACAGCGCGCGGGCCCGGGCCATTGCCCCGCCCGCGATGGCCAACAGGGGCGACAGGAAACTCGCGACGCGGATCAGGCCGACATTCTCGACCTGCCGGGCCAGCCCCTCGACCTCGCCGAACCGCGCGACGACTTCGGTGTAGCCGTAGCTGAAGAACCCGACCATCAGACCGATGACACCGCCGATCACGCCAAGCACAAGCGCCGCGTTCCGCATCGTTTATCTCCTGTCAGTCCGCAGGCGCGACATAATCAGCCGGGCGCCCTATCCAAGGAGCTTTTCCTGCACGTCCTTGTCCCAGCCCAGATGGAGCGTGCCGTCGTCGTCGATCAGCGGGCGTTTCATCAAGCCGGGATATTCCGCGAGCAACTCCAAGGGGTTGCGCTCTCGTTCCGCCGCATCCAACCCGCGCCACGTGGTAGACCGTGTATTGAGCAGCCGCGGGCCGAACCGCGCATGCGCGGCTTGCAGAACGTCGGGCGGCACGCCGTCGGCGCGGACGTCTCGGAACGCCGCATCGGGCAGGGATTTCAATGCCTTGCGGCAGGTGTCGCAGGTTTTCAAACCGTACAGGATCATGGCACCCTCGCTGTTCGTCTGCCTTGAATAGCGGCAGTCGTGGAAAAGATCACGCGGTTTTGCTTGCTTTTTACATACGCAATGCAATCATCGAGTCGTGACCCTGATCTTTCAGTCATCGCTGGCGGATCTGGCGTGGCATGGCCCGGCATTTTCCGGGGAAGTGACGAAAGAGAAGGAGAAGCGGCATGCCGACGGGCACCGTGAAGTGGTTCAATACAACCAAAGGCTATGGATTCATCGCCCCCGACGAGGGCGGCAAGGACGTGTTCGTTCACATCTCGGCCGTTGAACGGTCGGGGCTGACCGGGCTGGCGGACAACCAGAAGGTCGGATACGAGTTGCAGGACGGGCGCGACGGGCGCCAGATGGCCGGCGACCTCAAACTGCTCTGACGCCACAAATCATTACAATAAAATGATTTTCCGGCCCCAACGGGCCGGAACACCCTCCTGCGTCGCCCCGGCCGTGCGCCCGCGTCAGTAGCAGCCCTTCTGACCTTCGGCGCAGGTGCGCGCGCGGCGTTCCGATACGTTGACGCGATGCACGCGCGTCTGGACCGGGTGGCGCATGACCTGCTGGTATGTCTGGCTCTGGTTCGGGGTGCCGCAGCAGATCACGCCGTTGAGCGATACCGGCTGCAAGCCGTCGGGGCAGAAATTGCGGTCGGCCTCGACGGCGTAGATGCGGGGGCCGCCGGCAAAGGCCGGGGCGGCGATCAGCGCGGCCATCAGGCTGGCGGCGGCTGGTTTGACGATGCGCATGGGAACCCTCTTAGCAAAGATGAAAATCGGCGAATTCGCAATCCTCAGCGTACGCAAACCCGCCCGGCTGTCAATTCCGCGTCCCGGAAACAGGCCGTTTTCGGGGGGGTCGGCGCCGCATACGCATCGCATCCGTATCGCGTCGGTGCGCCTGCGCCTACGGTTGCCCGCCCATCGCCCGCGCAGCCACCACCCCGGCCCATGCCGAGATCGCGGTCAGCAGCGTGCCCCACGCCACGTCCGCCGCGACCATCCGCCATGACCAGCCGCGCAGGGTGGCGAGGTTCGTGACCTCGTAGGTGCCATAGGCAACCGCGCCCAGCACCGCGCCGCCCAGCAGCGCCCGCAGCGGCGCGCCGTCGCGCAGCGCGGGGACGGAGACGAGCCACAACAGCCCCGCGACGTAGAAAAGGTAGAACACCGCTGCCGGCCCAAGGCGCAGCCGATCGGCCATCAGGTCAGCGACATGCGCCTCGAACAAGGGCTTCATGACGGTCGACAGCATGACCGCGTCAAGGGCGAGGAACACCCCGGCCGTGACGAGGTAGAGCACGAGGATCTGGAACATGGAGGGGCCTTTGAAGATTGTATCCCATCGAAACACGGATGCCCGCGACCCGCGGATCAGCCGAAGACTCCGTGGCCCGCAATCATTCGGCCGCGCGGGGGCATTGCGCCCTACCCGTCGATGGCCGCCATGAATTCCCGCCATTCGCCCTTGGACATGCCGGAGGTTTCCTGCGTCACCTCCTCACCTTTCAGCATCCGCCGGATGCAATCAAGGGCCGTGGCCGACAGGGTCGCGCCGCCCATGCGGTAATCCTCGAACGCGCGGTAGGCCGCCGGCACCCAGTCCGCGACGATGCTGCAGATCGCCTCGGCATAGACGCGGATCTCGTACTGGGCGTGGGTATCGGCGCGCAGGCGCAAGAAGTGCAGCAGGTTGTGCAGGTCGGTCTTCCAGTACCACTGGGTATAGATGTTGGCGGGCAGGTTCATGCGCGCCAGTTCCCGCGCGAGGCCCTGCTGACCGTCCTGCGCGATCATCGCCTCGTAATGGTCGTAGCAGCGCATCGCGTCGTCGCGCAGCGTACGCAGCACGCGCTCGGCCTCTTCACCCTGCAGCGCCGTGCCGCGGCCCTGGTTGTTGGTGGTGGACTGCGCGGCGAGGTGATCGGGCGCGGGGATGTAGAATTCGCGGTCGAGGATGGAGTATCGCGCAGAATATTCGTTGACGTTGGCCGTGCGGTGGCGGATCCACTGCCGTGCGACGAAAACGGGCAGCTTCACGTGCAGCTTGATCTCGCACATCTCGAACGGGGTGGAGTGCCAGTGGCGCATGAGGTAGCGGATGAGCCCCTCGTCATTGCTGACGGACTTGGTGCCCTTGCCATAACTGACCCGCGCCGCCTGACAGATGGCGGCATCGTCGCCCATGTAGTCCACCACCCGCACGAAGCCGTGGTCGAGCACCGAATGGGCGGTGTAGAGGTGCCGCTCCATCCCCGGGGCCACGGCGCGCAGGGTTTCCCCCGGCTGGCTGCGGAGCGTGTCGATTTCGGCCTGCTGGTCGGATGTAAGGGGCATGGGCGGGGCCTTTCGTGCGGAATGCGGGTTGATACCACCGGCGCCGGCATGGCTGCAACAGCACATGGCTTTCCGGTGCTCACGCCCGATGGATGATTGACTTTCGCATTGAAAACAAGGATCTTGAGCAGAAAAGACGAACGAAAAGAGCACATATTGAGGGCAGTCTCATCATGAAACACTTCGTGGCAGGCCTGATGGCCGCCGCCCTTCTGGGCGGCTGTGGCGGCGGGTCGAACCCGTTCGAGGAAGACCCGGCCGAGGACGCCCAGCAAAACGGCGGTGACGGCGGCGAGCAGGACAACGGCGACGATGGCGGCGACGGCACCGTCACCATCGACACCTCGGTCAGCGTGCCCGACGGGCTGGCGGGCAACGTCAGCAACGTGACCTTCGACGCCGCGGCGGAAACGCTGGTGGTCGAGGGGCTGAACCTTGACGAGGTGCCCTTCACCGCCGTCTACAACCGGCGGCCCGGACTGGACCGGGAGGGCTACATGGCCTTCACCGTGCAGGAGGATCCGCTGGATCGCCATTATACCGCCTATGCGGCGCAGTCGAACAACAGCGGCTCTGTACGAGCGACGACGGTCGGCAGCCCGGGGCCGCGGAACCGTTTCTTCGAAGGTGGGCATTTCGACCGCGACGGCGGCTTCGACCGGCCCGAGATATCGCCGGACAGCGGGATGGTCAGCTATGCCGGGGATTACGTCGCGGTGACGAATATCGGCGACATCAACGGCCCGGACCTCAAGGAGATCCCGGCGGATGTCGACGTGGCGGACGAGCTGCGCGTGCCGCAGGCGCTGACGATCACGGGCAACATCTTCGTCAACGCCGATTTCGCCGACAACAGCGTCGAGGGCAATATCTTTGACCGGCAGTTGGTCGAGACGGCACAGGAATTGCCGTCGGTCGTGCTGCTGGCAACGCCCATCGCCGGCAACGGCACGTTTGCGGGCGACGTGGAATACGACATCGGCGACCCGCGCGGCGAAACCGATGGCCAGTTCATCAATGTCGGCAGCTATGGCGGCGTGTTCGGCGGGCCGGAGTCCGACGGCGTGGCCGGCGTGGTCAACCTTGAACAGTTCGACGGGTCGGGCGATCCGCTGGACCTGTCCAACGAGCGCGAAGTCGGGATCTTCGTGCTGGACCAGTGCGGGCAGGCCGTGTCGGACCCGCTCTGCGGCGCGGTGAACCCGGACGTCAACTCGCCCTGAGGGTGGCGGCGATGCGCTTCCCGCGTCCGGCTCTGTGCCTGCAGAAGCGCATCCCCGATGGGCACGTCCACGATGGCATTGGTCCGCTTGACCGTGTCGCCTTCCTTGATGGCCTGGTCCGACCCGAAGATCACGACGCC
>NZ_JBKOTX010000067.1:0-26744 GCF_047086965.1 Roseovarius halophilus (ex Wu et al. 2025)
GTCGCCAATGCCCAGCCCGCCCCGGCCGTGGCGGAACCGGCCCGGCCCAGCGGCCCGACCACAGCCAGCGTCGCCCGCGCGGCCACCGAGGAGGGCGCGATCAACCTGCGCCGGGTGAACCTGATCGGGGTCTATGGCTCCTCGGACGACCGCCGCGCGCTGGTGCGCCTGTCCAACGGGCAACTCACCCGCGTGACCGTGGGCAACCGGCTTGATGGCGGGCGGGTGCAGGCCATCGGGTCCAGCGCGCTGATATATGCCAAGCGCGGACGGCAGGTCAGGCTCGAGGTGGGCGGCTGACCGCTTGCAAATCCCGCCCCGCCGGGAAAGGCTGGGGCCATGCTTGAAACCCTCCTGCTTGCCACGATCCTGCTGGGCGCGGCCGTTCTGGCCGTGCCGATGGCCGCACGACTGGGGCTGGGCTCGGTGCTGGGCTATCTGCTGGCCGGGGTCGCTGTCGCCCCCATTCTGGGCGCCGAGGCGCAGGACCTGCAGCACATCGCGGAATTCGGCGTCGTCATGATGCTGTTCCTGATCGGGCTGGAACTGGAGCCGCGTGCCCTCTGGGCCATGCGCGACCGGCTGATCGGCATGGGCGGACTTCAGATCGGGCTGTCGACGGGGCTGCTGACCGCGCTGTTCTGGCTCACCGGACTGGCCTGGCAGACGGCGCTGGCTGTCGGGCTGATCTTCGCGCTGTCCTCCACCGCCATCGTGCTGCAGACCCTGACCGAGAAGCGGCTGATGAAGACCACCGGGGGACGCGCGACCTTCTCGGTGCTGCTGACCCAGGACATCGCTGTGATCCCGATGCTGGCCGTGCTGCCGCTGCTGGCGATCCGCCAACCCGTGACCCTGGCCCCCGATGGCTCTGTGCAGCGCGCGGGAGAGGCCGGAGCCGAGCCCCACGGCGGCGACCTGTCCCTCGTCGAGGGGTTGCCGGCCTGGGGGGTCACGCTGGTGACGATCGCCGCCGTGGCGGCGGTGATCCTGGCGGGCATCTACCTGACGCGGCCGCTCTTTCGCTACATCCACCAGGCCCGCCTGCGCGAGATGTACACGGCGCTTGCGCTCTTCGTGGTCGTCTCCATCGCCACGCTGATGGGGCTGGTCGGCCTCTCGGCCGCGCTGGGCACATTCCTGGCCGGGGTTGTGCTGGCCAACTCCGAATTCCGGCACGAGCTGGAAAGCGACCTGGAGCCCTTCAAGGGGCTGCTGCTGGGGCTCTTCTTCATCACCGTGGGCGCCGGGATCGACTTTGGCACCCTGGCCGCGGCACCGCTGCGCATCCTCGGCCTCACCGCGGCGGTCATCGCGATCAAGCTTCTGGTGCTTTTCGCACTGGCGCTGGGCTTCGGCCTGCGCGGGCGCGACCGCTGGCTTTTCACGCTGGGGTTGGCGCAGGCCGGGGAATTCGGCTTCGTGCTGTTGTCCTTCTCGCTGCAACAGGGCGTGGTGGGGCAGGCCCTGGGGGCCGAACTGCTGCTGGTGGTCGCGCTGTCCATGCTCGCGACGCCGCTTCTGTTCATCCTCTACGAAGGGATGGCCCGGCGCGCCGCAAAGCACGACCACATCACCGCGCCCGAGGCCGACGAGATCGACGAGACCGGCCTTGTCATCATCGCCGGGATCGGGCGCTTCGGGCAGGTGGTCAACCGCCTGGTGCAAAGCACGGGATATTCCACGGTGGTGCTGGACGGCAACCTGTCCACGGTTCAGACCATGCGGCAGTTCGGCTTCAAGGGTTTCTTTGGTGACCCAACGCGCCCCGACATCCTGCATTCCGCCGGGCTGGACGAGGCCAAGGTCCTGGTCGTGGCCCTCGATGACAAGGTGTCGTCGGTGCGGCTTGTGTCCTACGCGCGGCGCCACCGGCCGGACATTCACATCGTCGCCCGCGCCCGCGACCGGGTGCATGTCTATGAGCTTTACGCCGCCGGCGCCGACGACATCGTACGCGAGCTTTTCGACAGTTCCCTGCGGGCGGGCCGCTACGTTCTGGAAAACCTCGGCCTGACCGATCACGAGGCCGCCGAAGCCGAGATGACCTTCTCGCGCCACGACCGGCGCCTGCTGCGCGACCTGGCCCGGCTCTGGGACCCCGATGTGCCGATCTCGCGGAACACGGCCTATGTCGCGCGCGCCCGTGGCGCCGACCGGGAACTCGAAGCGCGTCTGGCCGAGGCCCTGGACCAGGCCGAACGGATGCGAAGCCGCGCCGGGGGCCGCCCACCCGACGGGCCGCCCGCACAAGAAGATGCCGCACAGAAAGACGACTAGCGGCAGCGCAGGCTGTCGGGGCTGGTATAGGCCCCCAGGTCGCGGGTGGTGAGCGCTCCGTCCTTCAGGCGCGTGGCCTGCACGCGGGTCCAGTCGGCATCGGCGGTGATGATCTCGGGGCCCTCGCCGCAGTCAAAAACACCGCCCTCGATGTCGGGCGCGCCGTAGCGATGGTTGGTGTGGCCCGGCGCGGCGGCCTCCTCGGTGATCTGCCAAGCCTCGCCGGACCGGTGGACTTCGACGACGCGCAGTGTGCGGGCCAGGTGGGGGCGGTCGACATAGGCGACCTCGGACCGGCCGTCGCCATCCAGATCGGCGATCCCGGCGATGGCCAGCCAGCGGTGACGCCGGCCGATGGGGGCCGTCGACGCCACCGCGGCCGGCCGGCCGTTCACCAGATCCACCACCTGGACGCGCGCGCCGGTCCGGAACCCGCTGACAACCGCGACAACCTCGAGCGTGCCGTCGCCGTCAAGATCGGCCAGCCGCGGGGCGGTGTCCTCGAACACCGCGTTTTCCCAGGTGACACCGTGGCTGTCCTGCGCATTCTCGACGATCAGGCACGCGTATTCCCCGCCCGCAACGGCGCCATGCCCGTAGGCCGAGGTCGGCTCTGCGTAGCGGGCGCCGGTGATTTCGGCGCCGGCCGGTCCGGCCATCAGGGCCACCGTCAGCGCCGCGCGGATCAAATCTGCTTTTCCGGCATCTGCACCACCAACCCGTCCAGCGCGTCGCTGACCTTGAGCTGGCAGGTCAGGCGCGAGCGTTCGGGATCGGGCTCATAGGCGAAATCGAGCATGTCCTCTTCCATGGGGTCCCGGGCCGGCAGTTTCTCGACCCAGTCGGGCGACACGTAGACGTGGCAGGTGGAACAGGCACAAGCGCCGCCGCAATCGGCCTCGATGCCGGGGATGCCGTTGTCGCGCGCGCCTTCCATCACGGTCAGCCCGTTTGCCACGTCGACGACATGCTCTTTGCCGCCATGCTCGATATAGGTGATCTTCGCCATGCCTTACCCTTTTCTTGTGCTGTGTCGCCGGAAACCTAGGGGTTGTGCCGGGACTTCGCCAGTCCAATTGCCGGGAAAAGTGACGGCGACCCGTCCCCGTCCGGAACCAAGGCTCGGGCGCATGAAAAAGGGCACCTCGCGGGGTGCCCTTTCGTCACGCGGCTTTCGCGCCAGTCACTCCAGCGCGAGGGCCACGAAGCGCGGCTCGCCCGCCCGGCGGATCAGCATCAGCATGGACTTGCGCCCCGCATCCCGGGCCTCTTCCACGCGGGTCTCGAAACCCTCGACCGAGGCGACAGCAGACTGGTTGGCCTCGGTGATGACATCCCCGGCCCGCAGCCCCTTGGAGGCGGCTTCGCTCTCGGAGTCGATCTCCATGATGACCAGGCCCTTGCCGGGCTCGACGCCCAGTTCGCCGGCCATGTCCTCGGTGATCTCGGACAGGGTCATGCCCAGCATCGAGGCCGTGGCGGGTTCGGTCGGTTCGGGCTGTTCGTCTTCGGGGAAGGCCGCGGATTGCGCCGTCTCGCGGCGGCCCAACTCGACCGTCAACTCGCGCGTTTCGCCGTCGCGCAGCACCACCACCGGAACATTCTTGCCCACCGGACTGTTGCCGACCACGCCGACCAGTTCGCGGGTATCATCCACGTCGACCCCGTCGAATGTCAGGATGATGTCGCCGGATTCGACACCGCCGTTGCGCGCCGGGCCCTCGGGCACGTCGGTGACCATGGCGCCCTGCGGTTCATCCAGCCCGTCGATTGCGCCGATCATGTCCGGCGTCACGTCCTGGATGCGCACGCCCAGCCAGCCACGGCGGGTCTCGCCGTATTCCTTGAGCTGGTCCACCACGTTGGTGACAACGGCCGCGGACATGGCAAAACCGATTCCGATCGAGCCGCCATTGGGCGACAGGATCGCGGTGTTCACACCGATGACATCGCCGTTCATGTCGAAGAGCGGCCCGCCCGAGTTGCCGCGGTTGATGGCCGCGTCCGTCTGGATGTAGTCGTCATAGGTGCCGGCCAGTTCGCGGTTGCGCGCCGAGACGATCCCGGCGCTGACCGAGAACCCCTGGCCCAACGGGTTGCCCATGGCCATGACCCAGTCGCCAACCTCGGCGGTCTCGCCATCGCTGTCGCCGAAATCGACATGGGGCAGCGGCCGATCCGCCTCGACCTTGAGCAGGGCGATGTCGGTGTTCGGGTCGGTGCCGACCAATTCGGCCTGAAGCATCTCTTCGCCGCCCGGGTAGAATTCGATCATGATTTCGTCGGCGTTCTCAATGACGTGATTGTTGGTCACGATGAAGCCGTCCTCGGAAATCACGAAACCCGAGCCGAGCGCCGAGGAGCGGCGCGGCTGGCCCTCGTTGAATTCCTCGAAGAAATCTTCGAAGGGCGAGCCTTCGGGCACGATGCCCTGCGGGCCGGTGTTGTCCGCGACGGTGGTGGCAGTTGTAATGTTCACCACCGCGGGGCTGACCTGCTCGGCCAGGTCGGCGAAGGTCTCCGGGCGATCCTGTGCCGCCAGCGGGCTGACTTGCGATAGCACCATGGCCGCGCCCAGAAGAAGCGCCAGAAGCGCCGCCTTGAGGGTGCTGATCCCGGACCCTGTGCCGGTCCGGGCGACTGCGATTGCTCTGGAGGTCTTCACGTCGACATCTCCTTTCCTGCTTTGCTCACGCGGCCGCGGGCCGACCGCCGTTGCTGTGAAATGTAAGCCCCGTACCCGGCAGCGCAACGCCAAACCCGGGCCAGTCATGATTTCGTGAGGGCGAAACGCGAAAGGGGCGACCCGTGGCCGCCCCTTTTGTCCGATATCTCGCCGTGCTCACTCCTGCGGGGCCGCGGGGGCGCCGCTGGGCGAGCGCATGTAGTCGAAGAACGCATGATCGGGGCTGAGCACCAGCCGCGTGCTGTCCTCCTGAAGGGCTTTCCCATAGGCTTCGAGTGACCGGTAGAACTCGAAAAATTCCCGGTCTTGGTTGAAGGCCTCGGCGAAAACCTTGTTGCGCTCGGCATCGGCCTCACCCTCGATGATGCGGGCCTCGCGTTCGGCGTCCGAGACAAGCTCGACCACGGTCCGGTCGGCCTGGGCGCGGATGCGTTGCGCGGCTTCACGGCCCCTTGCGCGTTCGTCCTCGGCCTCGCGTTCGCGTTCCGACACCATCCGGCGAAAGGTCTCGGCCAGGTTCTCGGGCGGCAGGTCCGTGCGCTTGAGCCGCACATCCACGACCGTCAGGCCCAGTTCACTCGACTCCGCGATCGCCCCGTTGCGGATGCGCAGCATCAGCGCGTCGCGATCCTGCGACAGGATTTCATCGGAACTGACCGAGCCCAGAACCTGGCGGGTGGTGGCCCGCAGGATCTGCTCCAGACGGTTGTCCGCGACGGTGATCGCCATGTCGCCGCCCGCGCCGGTCGCCTCGCGGAACTGGTTGACGTCGTCGATCCGATAGCGCGCGAAAGCGTCCACGATCAGGCGGCGGTCGTCATCGGGGATGACTTCCTGTTCGGCCATGTCGATCGAGATGATCCGGTCGTCATAGCTGACCACCTGGTCGAGGAAGGGCACGCGGAACGACAGACCCGGTTCCGTCTTGACCTGGACGACCCGCCCGAAGCGCAGCACCAGCGCCTTTTCACGCTCGTCCACGACAAAGATCGAACTCAGGATCCCGACAAAG
This sequence comes from Roseovarius halophilus (ex Wu et al. 2025), assembly GCF_047086965.1. Lineage (NCBI taxonomy): Bacteria > Pseudomonadati > Pseudomonadota > Alphaproteobacteria > Rhodobacterales > Roseobacteraceae > Roseovarius > Roseovarius halophilus (ex Wu et al. 2025). Next base: position 5,979 of record NZ_JBKOTX010000067.1, read on the forward strand.
ACAATCAGCAGGATCGGGAGAATATAGACAAGTTTGCGCATCAGTTAGACCCTCCGGTGGTCTGGTCGGTGGGTTGGCGCCGCAGCTGGTCGAGCGGCAGGTAGGGCACGACACCCCCCTGGCCCTGTCCGCCTTCGTCCAGCAGGATCAGGTCGGAGCGGCCGAAGACCTCCTCTACCGTTTCCAGGTACAGGCGTTCGCGCGTCACGTCGGGCGCCTGCTGGAATTCTTCCAGCACGCTGACGAAACGCGCGGCTTCACCGCGGGCCTCGTTGACGACCCGGGCGCGATAGCCTTCGGCGCCTTCAAGGATTTCAGCCGCGCTACCACGCGCCTCGGCCGTGACACGGTTGGCATAGGCATCGGCGCGGTTCTGCAGCTGGATGCGCTCCTGCTCGGCGTCCTGCACGTCGCGGTAGGCGGACAGCGGCGACGTCACTTCGGATTCCCCGTCGATGTTGATCACGTCGACATCGGTCGCCGGCGGGTCGGCCTGATCCAGGTTGATGCGGATGATGTTCACGCCACCGTCGTATTCGTCGAGCGTGGATTGCACCGCCTCCTGCAACCGGTCGCGCAGGACGGCCCGTTCACGGTTCAGGTTGGCCAGCTGCGATTGCGCGATGATCTCGCGCATCGAGGATTCGGCAACCGCCTCGATCGTCTCGGGCGGGTTCTGCAGGTTGAACAGGTAACGATCCGGCGATGTGATGTTCCAGACGACCTGGAACCCGATCTCGACGATGTTCTCGTCCCCGGTCAGCATCAGGCCGGTGTCGGACCCCACAGACCGGTCGGTATCGCGGTTCGACCTCAGGTTGCCCGGCACGTTTTCCTCGCCGATCTCGATGACCTGTTCGCGCGTCACCTGCAACACTTCGGCGGTGACGATCGGCCAGGGCGCGAAGTTCAGGCCCGGCTGGCCGACGCAGGGTTCGATGCACTCGCCCAGGAACAGCTCGACCGAGCGTTCCTCGGGCCGGACCGTGTAGAAGCTGGCCGTGAGCCAGGCCACCAGGGCCAGCGCGACCCCCAGACCGATCATTCCGCGCGAGATCTGCGGCCCGTCGCCGCCCCCGCCGGACTGGTTGCCACCTTTGCCGCCACCGCCGCCCATCAGCACGCGCAGCTGGTCGCGGGTCTTGGTCACGATTTCGTCCAATTCGGGCATCTGCGGCTCTTGGCCGGGTCTGCGCCCGCCGCCACCGTTGTTGCGGTCGTCGCCGCCGCCGCCGCTACCGCCGCCCCCCCAGGGGCCCTGGTTGTTTCCAGCCATCCGGTTAAAGTTTCCCTTGTTGCCATCGCCCCGTCACGGGGCGCGTTTCATTGCATTATCATGTGGGCCTTGGCCCCGGCTTTTCAAGCGGTCCGAACCGGTGCGCGCATGGTCACCAGTTCCTCGGAAATGGTCGGATGCACGGCCACGGTGCGGTCGAAATCCTCTTTCGTGGCGCCCATCTTCACCGCGATCCCCGCAAGCTGGATCATTTCGCCCGCACCGGGGCTGACAATGTGGCACCCCAGCACCCGGCGCGTCTCGGCGCAGACCACCAGCTTCATCAGAACCCGGTCGGGCCGCCCGGCAAAGGCGGTGTTCATCGGCTTGAACGAGGTGCAGTAGACCTCGATCGGCCCGGCCTCGCGCGCCTCTTCCTCGGACAGGCCGACGGTGCCCATCTCGGGCTGCGTGAAGATGGCCGAGGGGATGAGCGCATGATCTACCGGGGTGGGCTGGCCCTTGAAGACCGTGTCGACGAAGGCCATGCCCTCGCGGATCGCGACCGGGGTCAGTTGCACCCGGTCGGTCACGTCGCCGATGGCGTAGATCGACGGCACCCGGGTCTGCGAATACGCGTCCACGAGGACCTCGCCGCGGCGGCCAAGCGCCACGCCGGCCTGCTCGAGCCCGAGGCCCTCGGTGTTCGGTGTGCGCCCGGTGGCAAACATGACCTTGTCGAAGACGCGTTCGGTGCCATTCGTGGCCTTGACGCGGATGCCCTCACCCTCGGGCGCCATGTCCAGAACGTTGGTGCCAAGGTGCAGATCGACGCCGCGCTGCTGCATCTCCTCAGAGACGAGACCGCGCGCCTCGCCATCAAAGCCGCGCAGAATCTGCGCGCCGCGATAGAACTGCGTCACCTCGACGCCCAGCCCGTGCAGGATACAGGCAAACTCGCAGGCGATGTAGCCGCCGCCGACGATCAGGATGCTGCGGGGCAGCGCCTCCAGCTTGAAGATGTCGTTCGAGGTGATGCCCAGTTCGGCATTCTCCATCTCGGGCAAGGCAGGCCGGCCACCGGTCGCCACCAGGATATGCTTGGCCGAGACCGTCGTGTCGTTCACGGCGACCTCATGCGGCCCGGTGATGCGGGCCCGGCCATCGTGTACCGTCACCTCCGAGCCGTCCAGCAAGCCGCGATAGACCCCCTCGAGCCGGTCCAGCTCCACATCCAGCTGGCCGCGAAACCGGGGCCAGTCAAACGTGCCCGCACCGATGTCCCAGCCGTAGGCGCGGGCATCGGCGACCATCTCGCGGTATTCGCTGGCAAAGACCATCAGCTTCTTGGGCACGCAGCCGCGGATCACGCAGGTGCCGCCCAGGCGGTATTCCTCGGCCAGCGCGACCCGGGCGCCGGTCTGTGCGGCCATGCGCGCCGCGCGCACCCCGCCCGAGCCGCCGCCAATCACGAAGAGATCATAGTCGAAATCGCTCATCGGATCCTCTTGTCCATCTGCGGGTGGTGTAAAACACAGCACTCGGCAAATGGCCAGTGCGCGGCGCCCTCTTCATCTTGGCAAATAAACTCAGGTCCGCCGTTCGGACACGCGGCGCAATGCCCCGCCCATATCGCCCCACGGGTTCCACCAGGCACCGGCAAACCTGCGCGGGCGCAGCCCGCACAATCTGGTCAGTCGCCGATATCCTTGAACAGGTTGTCGGTCTCGATGAAATCGTGGCGTGCCTCGGTGACTGTGCCCGCGTTGATGTCGCGCTGCTCGACCCGCCCGTCGCCGTAGCCGATCACCACAACGTCGCAGATGTCGAGGAACAGCCCGTTTTCCACCACGCCGGGGATCTGGTTGAGGGCCAGACTCAACTGCCTGGCATTGCCGATCCGGTCGAGATGCAGATCAAGGATGTGATTACCCGCGTCGGTGCGATAGGGAGCATCGCCATTCATCCGCAACGCGGTGCTGCGCCCCAGCACGTCCATGACGCTCAGGGTTTCCTCGACCAGCGTCCGGGTCGTCTGGCAGCCGAAGGGGATCACCTCCACGGGCAGGGGAAAGGCGCCCAGCGTCTCGACCTGCTTGCCCGCGTCGGCGATCACCACCATCCGGTCGCTGGCCGCGGCGACGATCTTTTCATAAAGCAGCGCCCCGCCGCCGCCCTTGATCAGGTTGGCCTGACCGTCGCATTCGTCAGCCCCGTCGATCGTCAGGTCCAGCCATTTCGCGGTGTCGAGCGAAATCACCTCGATGCCCGCTTCGCGGGCCAGCTCGGCCGTGCGCGTCGAGGTCGGAACGCCGCGGATCGACAGCCCGCCGGCCACCTTCTCGCCCAGGCAGTTGACAAGGTGGGCGGCGGTGGAGCCGGTCCCGAGGCCGACGCGCATTCCGTCCTCGACGTGTTCCGCAGCCTGCCGGGCCGCGACGGCCTTGGCGGTCTCGAGGGGCGACAACTCGGGCATTGGGACGGCTCCTGTGACGTGACTCGCGCCCTTATAGGCCGCGTCGGGCCGCCTGGCGAGAGGCGCGTCCAGCTGGACCGCCCCACACCAGGCTGGCGGCGTGCCAGATCGGCGGCGGCGAGGGGCAATGCGTCGCATTCAGGCCCCAACCCCGCGCGTTCGGCCTTATTCTGTTGCACACGCCGGTGGGCCGCACACCGCAGGGCAAACAAAGGACAAGACATGTTCCTCAGCGTCTTCGACATGTTCAAGGTGGGCGTGGGCCCCTCGTCCTCGCACACGATCGGGCCCATGGTCGCCGCCGCGCGGTTTCTCGATCACTTGCGCGCGCAGCCCTTCTCCGTGGCCGGGCTGAAGGCCTCGCTGCATGGCTCCCTGGCCTTCACCGGGGTCGGCCATGCCACCGACCGGGCCACGATCCTCGGGCTGGCGGGTTTTCGCGCCGATGACTATGACGCCGCGCGCGCCGAGGCGGAACTGGCCCGCATCGCGGCAGAAGGGACCGTGATGCCCGAGGGGCTGAACGCGCTGACCTTCGATCCCGACACGGACCTCGAGTTCGACTACGGCCCGCCGCTGCCCGGCCATGCCAACGGCATGATCCTCAAGGGTAGCGACGCCCAGGGCGACGTTATCACGCAGGTCACCTATTATTCCATCGGCGGCGGCTTCGTGCTGACCGAGGACGAACTGGCCCGGGGCCGCGACACCGATGATGGCCCGCCGGTGCCCTTCCCCTTCAAATCCGCCGCCGAGATGATGGACATGGCCGCCGAGTCCGGGCTGAGCGTCGCGCAGATGAAGCGGCGCAACGAACTCAGCCGGATGCCAGGCGCCGACCTCGACGCCGGCCTGGCCCGCATCTGGGAGGTCATGAACGATTGCATCGACCACGGCCTGGCGGGTGACGGCGAATTGCCCGGGGGCCTTCGCGTACGCCGCCGGGCACGCGCCATTCACCAGGCCCTGCTGGCCGAGCACGGCCGCAACCTGACCGCGCCGCACATCGTCAACGACTGGATTTCCACCTATGCCATGGCCGTGAACGAGGAGAACGCCGCCGGCGGGCAGGTCGTCACGGCGCCGACCAATGGCGCGGCCGGCGTGGTGCCCGCCACGATCCGCTACTGGCTGGACCATGTGCCCGGCGCCAGCCGCGCCCGGGTGCCCGACTTCCTGCTGACGGCGGCGGCCATTGGCGGGCTGGTCAAGTTCAACGCCTCGATCTCGGGGGCCGAGGCGGGCTGTCAGGCCGAGGTCGGCAGCGCCTCGGCCATGGCCGCCGCCGGGCTGTGCGGCGTGCTGGGCGGCACGCCCGCGCAGATCGAGAATGCCGCCGAGATCGCGCTGGAACATCACCTCGGCATGACCTGCGACCCGGTGCGCGGGCTGGTGCAGGTGCCCTGCATCGAACGCAACGGGCTGGGGGCGATCAAGGCGGTGTCCGCGGCCTCTCTGTCGCTGCGCGGGGACGGGCAGCATTTCGTGCCGCTGGATGCCGCCATCGAGACCATGCGCCAGACCGGCGCGGACATGAGCGAGAAATACAAGGAAACCGCCCTCGGCGGTCTAGCGGTGAATATCCCCAATTGCTGAAGAAGCGACGGGGCGGTCAAGCGGGTGCCCGGCCCACCTGTCGTGCCTGCCCCTTGGGATCGCTATCGCGGACCGTTCGCAGGCCACCACGCTGTTTGCGCGATGGTCGTTTGCGCGATGGTCACACCGCCCCGGCCCGGCGCACTGGCCGGAAGTGCCGCGGGCCATGCGCGTCTCGACGACCCAGCAGCGCAGGTCCGGCTCGCACATGTCCTCCTCGAGCATGGGGCGGCCGACCCGCTTTTGCCGCATAACCGGGGCAGGCGCGCGACAGGCGATGATGCGGTGCCAGACGGCCCGGAAATCGGCGTCGGCGGCGCCCCACCCAACCCAGCCGACCTCGTTGTGCTCGTAAAAGGTGTTGGTGTCGCCGCCCTGCAAATTGCCTGTTCATCGCCGTCAAGTATCAGCGGCGTACCCTGACTAGGCATCACCGTCTCGATCATGGCGCAAGGACATTCGCATCCTCGGTTGGGGGGGGGGGCGCTATGGGTCTGCGAGAGCCTTCAAGGCCGCCGCGTGCAACTCGGGGGTGGCAGCGGCCAGGGTGTTGCCGCCCGCATGCACATTGGCGCCCTGCCAGTCGGTGACGATCCCGCCCGCGGCCTCGATCACCGCGATGGGGGCGGAGATGTCATAGGAGGACAATCCGGCCTCGATCACCAGGTCGATCTGGCCCGCGGCCAGAAGGGCATAGGCATAGCAATCCATGCCGTAGCGCGTAAGCTTGCAGCGTCGGGCCACCGCGTGAAAGGCGGCACGCTCTGCCTCGGTGCCGACCTCGGGAAAGGTGGTGAAGATCGTGGCCTCGGACAGATCGCGCGTGGCCTTGGTGCGCAGCGGCGCGGTGCCCATGGGCCCGGTCATGACCGCCAGGCCCGCGCCGCCCTCGAAGCGTTCGCCGATGTAGGGCTGGTCGATCAGGCCCATGATCGGGCCCTCGGGGCCATTGACCGAGATCAGAACCCCCCAGGTCGGCGTGCCCGAGATATAGGCGCGGGTGCCGTCGATCGGGTCCAGCACCCATGTCAGGCCCGTCGTGCCCTCGGTCGCGCCGTATTCCTCACCCAGGATGGCGTCGTCGGGGCGGCGCTCGGCCAGCACCGCGCGCATGGTGCGCTCGGCCGCGCGGTCGCCCTCTGTCACCGGGTCGAACCCGCCCTCCTGCTTGTTGTCACTGGCCACGCCGATGCGGAAATGGCGCAGGGTCTCGATCCGCGCCGCATCGGCCATGGCGCGGGCACAGGCCCACAGGACCTCGAATTCGGATGTATCAATATCCATGGGCCCCCCCTCGCCAGCCTGCCGTGAAGTGGCCTAACGGGGCCGGGGCGGCCCGGTCAAGCCGAACCGCCGGCGTCCCGGCCCCCGGCGCGACGTCTCAGGCCGCGTCACTGAGCGAGCGAGCCAGGTCGAACAGGCGGCGGCGCTGGTTCTCGGGCATCGCGTAGTAGGACCGCAGCAGATCGAGCGCCTCCTTGTCGGCCAGAACGTCGCCGGGCAGATCGGTGGCCCCGGGCACCTCGGCGAGATCGCCGTCGTAGCCCTCGAAAAAGAAGGCAACGTCCACCCCCAGAGCACGGCCGATATCCCACAACCGCGAGGCGCTGACGCGGTTCATGCCGGTTTCGTACTTCTGAATCTGTTGAAACCGTATACCCACAGTATCGGCCAGCTGCTGCTGCGTAGTGCCTGTCATCCAGCGGCGATGCCGGATACGTTTGCCCACATGCACGTCAACGGGGTGCTTCATCGTCATTTTCCTTGTTCCCTCTTGGCGGACGGGCCCTGCTTCGGCCGCGCGACCCGCCGTTCACGGACCCTTGCGACACGGTGCAGCGCCTCCAGCTCCGCGTATTACGTGCCAACGAAACCCGCCCACCGAGAGACACGCAAGGGTTGCACGCCCGACCCTGACCTTAAAGACAGGTTCGCCCGGCCCGGTCCCTGTACTTTTGGAGAGGCCGCTGTTTCGTATGGGCAATTTTGCGCTGCCCGTTGGCCTGCCGCAGCCCCGGGGTTATTCTTAGCACCGCGCGATTCTCGCCCGAAAGGCCTAACATGCACGCATTCCGAGTGACCCGCTTCGACACCCCGCCACAGATCGAGGAGATCGCGGCACCCCGGCCGGGCCCGGGCGAGGTGCTACTGGACATCGCCGCCTGCGGGCTCAACTTCGCCGACATGCTGATGGCGCAGGGCACGTATCAGGACACGCCCGCCCCGCCCTTCACCCTGGGGATGGAGGTCTGCGGCATCGTCCGCGCCCATGGCGACGGAGTCGACAGCCCGGCGATCGGCACGCGGGTCGCGGTCTTCGGCGGCCATGGCGGACTGGCCGAACAGGGGGTCTTTCCGGCCGTGCTTTGCCGCGCAGTGCCAGCGGACATGCCCGCCGAACAGGCTGCGGGGTTCCAGGTCGCCTACGGCACCTCGCATCTGGCGCTGACCCGCCGGGCGCGCCTGCAACAGGGCGAGACGCTTCTGGTGCTGGGCGCCGCCGGGGGTGTGGGCCTGACAGCGGTCGAGATCGGCAAGGCCATCGGCGCGCGGGTCATCGCCGTGGCGCGCGGCGCCGACAAGCTGGAAACCGCCCGTGCGGCCGGGGCGGATCACCTTATCGACGCGGGCGCGGACCTGACCGCGCAGATCAAGGCGCTTGGCGGGGCCGATGTGGTCTATGACCCAGTGGGCGGGGCAGCCTTCAGCGCGGCGCTCAGGGCCACCAACCGCGAAGGCCGGGTGATCGCCATCGGGTTTGCCAGCGGGGATGTGCCGCAGGTTGCGGCCAATCGCCTGCTGGTCAAGAATATCGACGTGATCGGCTTCTACTGGGGCGGCTATCTGTCATTCGCCCCCGAAGCCCTGACCGACAGCCTGGCCACGCTGATGGACTGGTATGCCGCCGGCCGCCTACGCCCGCATGTCAGCCATGTCCTGCCGCTGGCGCGCGCCGGCGAGGCGCTGGAGCTTATCCGATCGCGGCGATCGACCGGGAAGGTCGTGGTTGTGCCGCCGTCTGCATGAGCGCGCCATAGGTATCACGCAGGTAGCCCGCCAGCGCCTGCTCCACCTCGCCCAGCCCGCCCGGGCCACGGTAAAGGTTGATGGAGTAGGCCTTGAGGTCGGGCAGCGCGCCGCCATGGTCCACCGGTTCGGTGCCCTGCACCCAGAACCCCGACAGCATGGCATGCACTGCCAGGTCGGCGCTGACGGTGGCCTCGACCGTCCGGGTCGAGCCGGTCTCGACCCGCATCAACCAGGCAATCCCGGCGGCGTCCAGGCGCCGCTGGACGCTGGGACGAAAAATGCACTGGGTTTCCAGCGCGATGGGCAGGGGCCGCTCTTTCCAGGCCCGTCCGCCCGGCGCACCGACCCAGACCAGCGGCACCTCGGCGAGCGTCTCGCCGCCCGCACCGCAGCCCTCTTCGGTGGTCACGATCATGTCCACCTCGCCCCGGTCGAACTGCTGCAACAGCGCGCGGGTATTCGAGGACAGGAAATTCACCCGCATCCGCGGAAAATCAGCGGCAAAGCGTTTGAGGACCTGGGGGATGTAGCCCGGCACGATGTCATGCGGCACGCCCAGCGTGATCTCGCCCTCGTAGTCCGAGGCCGTCAGCCGCCCCACCGCCTCGTCGTTGAGCGCCAGCATCCGCCGCGCGTAGCTGAGCAGTTGCTCGCCCTCGCCGGTCAGGCCGATCTGGCGGGCCGAGCGATCGAGCAGGCGCAGGCCCAGCCCCTCTTCCAGACGTTTGAGCTGCATCGAGACCGCCGACTGGGTCAGATGCAACAGTCCGGCGGCGCGGGTCACGCCGCCCGAATCGACCACGGTCACGAAAGAGCGCAGGGCGGTCAGGTCCAGATTCCGGGGCATATCACGTTCCGTTATGGTTTGTCGGCCAATCATTCATTTCAAAGATGCGCCGACTCGCGCCATATATCAAGTACCCTGATTCATTTTCGACCCATCATCACGAAAGGACGTGTCATGGCGACCTTGTCCCACGCCCCGACCCATCCAATGGCGGCCCCGCGCGGCCTCCGTCTTGCCCTGGCCACCATGGTCGCGGTCTGGCGCCAGCGCCGCGCCCTGGCCGCGCTGGACCCGGCCCGGCTCGCCGACCTGGGCCTGACGGAAGCCCAGGTTCTGCGCGAGTCCAGCCGCCCTGTCTGGGACCTGCCGCGCTGACCGCCGGGCCGTCGCTGTGGCTGCTGACAGAAACACTGCCTCCCGACACCGGTTTCCCTTGAAAAGCGCCGCCCCAACGCCGATATTCTTCATGAGACCCGCGCCGGATCGGCGACCGGGCTAGGGAAGTTACCGTTGGAGGAAACGAATGGCTGACTATCAGACTGTCCGCGCTGGCGCCGGTGTCCGGACGGCAGAGATCGACCAAGGTCTGCGCGCCCATATGAACAAGGTCTACGGCACGATGTCCGTGGGCATGCTCATCACATTTGCCGCCGCATGGGCTATTTCCGGGCTCGCTGTCACGCAAGACCCGTCGCAAGCCGCAGCTCAGATGCAGAATGGAACCCTGTTGACCGGGCTGGGGTCGGCGATCTACGCATCGCCGCTGCGCTGGGTCGTCATGCTGGCACCGCTGGCCTTTGTTTTCGGCTTCTCGGCGATGATCAACCGCATGTCGGCGGCCACGGCACAACTGGTGTTCTACGCCTTCGCGCTGACCATGGGGGTGTCGATCAGCTCGATCTTCCTGGTCTTCACCGGCTATTCGATCGTGCAGGTCTTCCTGATCACCTCGATCGCCTTCGCCGGTCTCAGCCTCTGGGGCTACACCACCAAGAAGGACATCTCTGCCTGGGGGTCGTTCCTGATCATGGGCGTGATCGGCCTGATCGGGGCGATGATCGTCAACCTGATCTGGCCGATGCCGGGTCTGTCCCTCGCCATCTCGATTCTCGGCGTGCTGATCTTCGCGGGCCTGACCGCCTATGACACGCAGAACATCAAGAACACCTACATCGCCCATGCCGCGCAGGGCGACCAAGAGTGGCTGGGCAAGGCCGCCATCATGGGTGCGCTGAGCCTCTACCTGGACTTCATCAACATGTTCATGTTCCTGCTGCAACTCTTGGGCGGGCGGGAATAACCCCCCCCCCCACCGGCTGACGCAACGTTCAAGGGCCGTCCTTCGGGGCGGCCCTTTTTATTCGCCACCTGTGCAGCTTAGCGTGACCGCATGACCGACCTGCCCATCACCTCGATCGCCGCCCTGCTGAACGGGGGGCTTCTGCTGGCGCTGACCGCGCGCGTGATCTTCTACCGCCGCCGCAACAGCGTCATTCTGGGCGACAATGGTGACCGGGCGCTGACCAAGGCCATTCGGGGCCAGGCCAATGCCGCCGAGCAGATGCCAATGGCCCTGATCCTCTGCGCGCTGGCCGAGGCGCAGGGCGCGCCAATCCTGGCACTGGCGGTCACGGCCGCGCTCTTCACGCTGGGCCGCTACATGCACGGGGCCTATTTCGCCTGGCACGGGCTGCACTGGCGGCTGCGTTTCTGGGGGATGCTCGCCACGCTCGCCGCCCAGGGGCTGCTCCTGGCGCTGCTTGCGGTTGCGCTGGTATCCTGACGGTCCCGCGCCGAACGGTGATTCCCACGAGGACAGCATGCAAACCCCGGCTGAACACGAGATCGCCCAGCTGACCGCACTTCGCCGGGACCTGCACCGCCACCCCGACCTGTCGGGCGCGGAAGGCCCCACCGCCCGGCGCATCACCGCCGCGCTTGCACCATTTGGCCCCGACCGGCTGTGGCAGGGCCTGGGCGGGCACGGGGTCGCGGCGGAATTCCGCGGCGCCGGGGCCGGCCCGAGCGTGCTGTTGCGCTGCGAGCTTGACGGGCTTCCCATCCAGGAAACCGGCTCCCGGCCCTACCGATCTACGACCGATGGCCGGGGCCACCTGTGCGGCCATGACGGGCACATGGTCACACTGCTGGGCGTCGCCCGCCACCTGATCCGGCGTCCGGACTGGGGGCGCGTCATCCTGCTGTTCCAACCTGCCGAGGAAACCGGTGCAGGTGCCAAGGCGGTGATCGCGGACCCGCGCTGGCCCGACCTGCGCCCGGATTTCGCCTTTGCCTGGCACAACGTGCCGGGCCGTCCACTGGGCGAGATCGGCCTGTGCCCCGGTCCGGGTAATTGCGCCTCGCGCGGGATGCAGATCTGCCTGCAAGGCGAGAGCTCGCATGCCGCCACCCCCGAGGATGGGGTCTCGCCCGGGCAGGCCATGGCCGCCCTGATGCAGCAGCTTCCCGCGCTTGGCGGCGGCGCGATCGACACGCCTGACTTTGCCCGCATCACCCTGACCCACGCCCGGCTGGGCGCGCCCAGTTTCGGCATCGCCCCGGGTGAGGGCGAGGTGCGCGCGACGCTGCGCAGCCGCGACGATGCGCGGATGGCCACCCTGGTGGCCGAGGCCGAGGCCCTGGTGGCCCGCCAGGCCAGCGGGCTTGATGTTCGGCACCACTGGCACGACGTTTTTCCGGCCGTGGTCAACGACGCCGAGGCCACCATAATCGCCCGCGAGGTCGCGCAGGTGCAGGGCCGGCACTGCCACGAGATGACGGTCCCGATGCGCTGGTCCGAGGATTTCGGCCACTTCGGCATCGACGGGGCGCGCGCCACCCTGCTCTATATCGGGGCCGGAACGGATCACCCCCAGCTGCACAATTCCGACTACGATTTCCCCGACGCCCTGATCCCGCAGGCGGCGGACCTGCTGGCCGGGATCGTCGATCGCATCCTCGGCCCGGCGCGGACCTGACACGGCCCCGGACCGCCAATCGGCATGTCACGGATCAGGGCAGCGGGGCCTACAACAGGGCTTCGAGCCGGCTGCGCACGGATGCGGGCATCGTGGTCGAGACGCGCGCCTCGGGGTCGAAGAAGACCTCGACAATCTCCTGGGAGGCGTGCAGTTCGCCAGTGTCGGCGTGGCGCATCTCCAGCGCGAAGGTGACGCTCTTGTTGCCCAGCCGCGCCAGGGCGCCCTGAACGACGATCAGATCCCCCGCGACCAGTTCCTTTGCGAAGCGCGTGGTCGCCTGCGCCGTCACACAATGCACGCCATGCGCCACGAGCATGGTCGAATAGGGCAGCCCCGCGCGCGTCCAGATGTGATAGGCCGCGTCATCGAAGAAGGGCGCATAGTGGCGGACATTCATGTGCCCGAAATGATCGAGGTGCCAGGGATGCACCACGGCCCTCAGAAGCTCGAATGTCTCGGCCAAGGTCTCCTCCGTTCGTCGCGCCACCGGTGCGGGCCAGTGAATGCGCAACGCGCGCCAGGGTCAAGCCGCCTGCCCTGCGCGCGGGCCTCGGGTGACGTTGATCTGCACGCTCTCGGCCAGTGTGTTGGCGATGAAGCAATAGCGGTGCGCGCGGTGCTGCATCTCGTCGAGCTTTTCCGGCGCGACGTCAAAGCCGGTGTCGAACCGCACCACCGGGTTCAGGTCGATCCGCGTGACCGCCATTTTTCCGCTGGCGGTCTTGCCCAGATGCGCCTCGGCATGGTCGTAATAGCTGGCCACAGGCCAGCCCGCCTTGGCGCAAAGCGCGAGGAAGGTCATCATATGGCAACTCGACAGCGCCGCCGCCAGGGCCTGCTCGGGGTTGGTGTGGTCGGGATCACCGCCCCAATCGGGGGCGGCGTCCACCTGGACTTCGTGGGTTCTGTTGTACTGCACCGCATGGGCATTCGAGAACCTGCCCGTCTGCAAGGCCGGTTCGGCGCGCTGCCAGTGCAGCTCGATCGCGAGGTCGGACATGCCAGTGATCCTTACGCGTTGATCTGGGCGGGCTTGGGCGCGGTTTCGGCGGCGAGCTTCTTGCGCGGGTCGAAGAAGGGTTTTTCCACGACCCTGGCTGTGGTTTCGCCCGAGGCGGTGCGGACCTGCAGCACGGTGCCCAGCTCGGCGGCCTCGACCGCGACCATGGCCAGCGCGATGTTTTTTTCAAGGCGCGGCGAATAGACCGCCGAGGTCACCTTGCCGACAATTTCGCCCCCGTTGAAGACGGTCCAGAAGGCGGTGTTCGGGCTGGCCATCGGCTCATCCTCCAGCACCAGCCCCACCTGCTTGCGGGTGACACCGTTGTCGCGGATGCGCTGCAGGGCGAACTTGCCGATGAAGTCGGCCTCCATGTCCAGGTTGACCAACCGGTCCAGGCCCAGCTCGAAGGGGTTGGTATGGATATCGGCATCGGCATGGTAAGACAGCATCCCGCCCTCGATCCGGCGGATGGTCGAGGTATGACCGGGCTTGAGGCCCATGGGCATGCCCACGGCCATGATCCGCTCCCACAGGGCATCGCCGTAGTCGCCATCGCGCAGGTAGATTTCATAGCCCAGCTCGCTGGACCAGCCGGTGCGCGAGACGATGAGCGGGATTCCGTCCAGCTCCATCTCGCGGAACCAGTAATAGCGCAGGTCCATGATTTCGGGGCCGAAGAGCTCTTGCATGATCTCGCCCGACTTCGGGCCTTGCAGTTGCAGCGGCGAGACATCCGGCTCGCAGATCGAGACATCAAGCCCCGAATGCACGGCCACGCCCTGGGCCCAGAGCAGGATGTCGCTGTCGGCCAGCGACAGCCAGAAGTGATCCTCGGCCAGCTTGAGCAGGATCGGATCGTTGAGGATGCCGCCCTCGGCATTGGTGATCAGCACGTACTTGCACTGCCCCACCGCCATGTTCGACAGGTCGCGGCAGGTCAGCATCTGGGTAAATTTCGCGGCATCGGGGCCGGTGATCTCGACCTGGCGCTCGACGGCCACGTCGCAGAGGATCGCGTCGTTCACGAGGGTCCAGAAGTTCTGTTCGGGGTCGCCGAAGTCGCGCGGGATATACATGTGATTGTAAACCGAGAACCCCTGCGCGCCCCAACGCACAGTGGCATCGAAGTATGGCGATTTGCGGATCTGGGTTCCGAAGCCGAAGTCCTGCGATTGCATCATGTCGTCCTCCCTGGTGTCGCGCGCCGGCTCCTCCGCCGGGGCGCGTCTGCGCTCTCTGCGCATGTAATGTGTTCCAGGTGACCGTGCGGCCTTTATTGCGGGGCTTGCGCAGACCATGCGGGCTTGGTTTGAACGCTTTGAGGACCGTATGGACCCGATCGCCCGAACGCGACACGGGGATGTCGCAAACCTTATCGTCGGCTTTGCGACACCAGCCGCGCCAGGTTGGGCTGTTCGGCCTTGATCAGGCGGGTCGCGAAATAGGTGGTGTAGCGGTCGATCCCCAACTCGGCCGATAGCAGATCGTCCATGAGGGCCTGAAACGCACTCAGGCCCGGGGTCACGACTGTCATGACGTAGTCGACCCCGCCGCCGGTCGAGACGCAGTTGATGATCTCGTCGACCACTTTGACATGCGCCTCGAAGCGGTCGAAATCGACCTTGCGGTGATGGGTAAGCGACACCATCACGACCACGCGGGTGGCGTCGATCACCCGTTCCAGCGCGATGTCGGCATGATAGCCGCGGATGTAGCCCGCCGCGCGCAGACGGCTCAGCCGCGCCCAACAGGGCGTCGGCGACAGGTTCACGATCTCGGCCAGCCTGGTCTTGCTCAGTTGGCCATGCGCCTGGACGGCGCTGAGAATGCGGATATCCGTCGCATCGAGCCCCTGTCGTTCTCGCATCTGTTGCCGTCCTGTCGATTGACCGATGCGCAGGGGCCGGGCGGAAACACGGCCCGCCTGCGTAATACAGAATAGGGCCGCCGTCGGCCCGCGCCAATCGGAATTGCGACGCATTGCAGGGTGCCAGCGTCAACCGCACGGCAATGCCGGCCACTGGATCGACTCCACGCTTGTGGTCAGGCGTCGCCGTCGGCGTCGTCCTCCTGCTCGGCCGACCACTCGGTCGCCGCCGCGACCACCAGTTCCGAGGCCGTCGGTGCCAGCGACACGTAATCGCCCGCCGCGCCCACGGACGGGGACTCACGCACCGTCATGCGAAAGGCGCACCAGCCCGCGATGGCCAGGAAGGTGCCCGCGATGAATATCCAGAAGCCGCTGTTACCGACAAGATCCATCATCCGCCCCGCGACGAGCGGACCCACGATGGCCCCGAGGCCATAGATGAAGATCATCCCGCCCGAGGCCGAGGGCATGTCTTCGAGCGCGAGGTAATCGTTGCAATAGGCGATCAGCAGCGAATAGAGCGGCGAGGCCATGCCGCCCATGATGAAGCCGCTGAACAGAAGCATCGCGAAGGCTGGGCCGAACACCCAGGGCGCCAGGCTGGAGGCGCCGCCGATCAGGGCCACGCCCAGGATCAGCAAGCGGCGGTCGATCAGGTCGGACAGCCAGCCGACCGGCACCTGGAACACGATGGACCCGAAGAAGATCGCGCCCACGAAGGTCGTGATCTGGCCGGTCGGCAGCCCGATTGCGCTGCCGTAGACCGAGGCCATGCCGAGCTGCGCGGCATAGACGCCGCCCAGCAGCAGCGTCCCCACGGTGGCCAGGGGCGAGGTCCGGTAGAGCCGCGCGAGGCTCATGGGCTGGATGTTGTCGGCGGCCGGCACCGGGCTGGCCGACAGCAGGATCGGGGCGAAGGACAGCGACACCAGGATCGACGCCACCGCGAAGACGGCGAAGGTCTCGGCCGGGGTGACGCCGACAAGCACCTGCCCGCCGACCAGGCCAAAGGTCTGGGCCAGCATGTAGCCCGACAGGATGGTCCCGCGCGTGGCGTTGGTCGCCTTGTCGTTCAGCCAGCTTTCAGCCGAGACATAGACGCCGGACAGACAGAACCCCAGCAGCAGTCGGATCAGCACCCAGGCCCAGGGCTCCACGATCATGGGAAAGGCGATCAGGCCCGCCGACATGAAAGAGCCCAGCGCCGCGAAGACCCGTACATGGCCGACGCCACGGATCAGGGTCGAGGCCAGCCGCGAGCCGATCAGGAAGCCCGCGAAATAGGCCGATGTGACGACCGAAAGCTCGAAGGTCGAGAACCCCTCCAGCCCGCCGCGCACGCCCATCAGGGTGGACTGCATGCCGTTGCCGATCATGATCAGCAGCACGCCGAAGAGCAGGGCCCAGACGCGCAAGAGAACTGTCACCATCCCGGGCCTCGCGGTTTTTCGGCGCGCTGCGCGAGGACTAAGGCTCTTTGCCGCGCGGGTAAAGGCCCGGCCCCGCCGCCGGGGCGGGCGGCTACGCTGCCCAAGTGCGCCCCTGCGGCCGGCGCGCGGTGTGCAGGACAAAGCGGCAGACGGGGCCATGCGCCGCGCAGCAGGCGGTGTGTTCGACCATGATGCCCGGCGCGACAAGCCGTTGAAACAGCGTCTCGAAAACGGCGCAATGCCAAGGGCAGCCGGGCAGCGCCATGGGATTGTCATGGATCACGAATTCGGGCGTCCGGCCCCAGGCCCAGGAGACCTGCGCATCGCCCGCGAAGGTCCAGGCGTGACGGGATATCGCCCCCAGCAGCATCGGCCCCGCCAGTGGTCGGGGCAGAAGGCGCAACAGCCCTTGCGCCGGGGCGGGGATGCGGTGCGCGAGGATATATTCGCCCGTCCGTCGGCCGGCATCACGGGCCACCGCCTCGGCCATGTCCGGGGGCAGGATCTCGGCCACCGCCCGGTGCAGGCGCAGGGCGTCCCGCGCGGGCACCATCCTGTCGGGCAGGTTCCCGGCAAGCCCCGGCATCCCGGCGGCCGTGCAAATCCGGCCCAGCACGCCCGGCGCGGCCAGGGCCTGCAGCGCTTCGACCGTCTGCAGGATCGCGTTGGGCCCAACATGATGGGCGGTGGCGGGCTGCATCACTATTCCGCCGGGGTGGTTCGGTCCAGCCGCGGCACGCCCGCGTCCGCCGCGCCATGCCCGGCGACGCGGGCCTTCTCGGCCTTGATCTGGTCGCGCACGCTGGCCTTGCGCTCGGCCGCGCGGCGCTTGCGGTCGGCCATGGCGTCCCAGTCGGCCATCTGCGCCTCGGCGATCTGGCGGGTCTCGTCGAACTGGAAATCGACCTTGTCCTTGGACTGCGGCCCCCAGTAGCCGACCTTGCCCAGATCGTAGAAGGTCCGCGCGAAACCGGCCTTGGCGAAGGCCCGCAGGCAGCCCAGCAGGTACTTGCGCCGGAAGCCCCGCCCGCGCCAGGGGTAATGGAACAGCGCCTTGATCATGTAGAAGCGGCGATAGTTGTGCATGACCCGGTCCAGCAGGGTGGCGCGATCCATCGCCTCGGGCTTCATGATCGGGGTGACGAAATTGTATTTCTCGAAGTCGAACACCTCGACCTGGTCGCGCAGCTCCTGGAACAGCGGCGTGAAGGGCCAGGGGGTGTACATCGTCCAGTTGGCCAGATCCGGGTTCCAGTCGCGGGCGAAGCGGTAGGTCTCTTCCAGGGTTTCCTCGGTCTCGTTGTCGAGCCCGACGATGAACTGCGCCTCGGTGAAGATGTCGGCCTCGCGCAGCAGGCGGATGGCCTCCTTGTTCTCTTCGACCTTCGTCTCCTTGTTGAACAGATCGAGCTTCATCTGCGCCGCCGCCTCGGTGCCAAGGCTGATATGCACCAGCCCCGCCTCGCGCCACAGGCCCAGCATGTCCTTGTCGCGCTGAATGTCGGTAACGCGGGTGTTGATGCCCCATTTCACTCGGTCGGGCAGGCCACGGCGGATCAGTTCCTCGCAGAACTCGGTGAATTTCTTCTTGTTTATAGTGGGTTCCTCGTCGGCGAGGATGAAGAAACCGACACCGTGGTTTTCCACCAGGTCCTCGATCTCATCGACCACCTTTTGCGGGTCGCGCACGCGGTAATCGCGCCAGAATTTCCATTGCGAACAGAAGGAACAGGTAAACGGGCAGCCACGGGCCAGGCTGGGGATTGCCAGCCGGGTTTTCAGCGGGATGTAGATGTATTTCTCCCAGTCGAGGATCGACCAGTCGGGCGTGATCGCGTCCAGATCCTTGACCGTCGGCGCGGCCGGGGTGGCGACGATCTCGGTGCCCTGGGTATAGGCGATGCCCTTGATCGACTTGCGGGCGCTCTGCCAACGGCCATCCTCGACTGCGCGGACGAAATCGAGGAACACCTCCTCGCCCTCGCCGCGCACGATGGCGTCGATATGCGGGGCCTCGGACAGGACCTGCTTGTACATGAAGGTGGCATGGACCCCGCCCAGCACCGTCACGGCATCCGGGGCGGCGGCGCGCGCGATCTCGAGCGCGCGTTCGGCCTTGTAGATCGAGGGCGTGATCGAGGTGGCCCCGAGGATATCGGGCTTCAGCGCGGCGATGCGGGCATGAAGCTCGGCCTCGCCGATGTCATGGGTCATGGCGTCGATGAAATGGATGTCGGTGTAGCCCGCGGCCTTGAGCGGACCGGCCAGGTAGGCGACCCAGGCCGGGGGCCAGTTGCCGGCGATCTCGGCACCGCCGGAATGATAGTTGGGGTGAATCAGAACCAGTCGCATGTCGCCTCCTTGTTTGAAACAAGGATGACATCGATGCTGTCAACTTGAATTGACATGAGTCAAAGCGGCGCTGCCAGCTCCGCCCAGTCAGGCGAAAATCTGGCCTGCGTGCCGGTCAAGGTAGATGCGCAGCCAGGGGGTGTAGGCCTCGGGGCGGCGCTGCACCGCGGCCGCCAGCTGGCGCAGGGGCATCCAGTCCACGGCCATGACCTCGTCCGGGTCGGGGGTGACGACAGGCCGGGCGGCCAGACGCGCGAGGAACAGATCCACCACCTCGTGCTCGATCAGGCCATCACCGACATCGGCGCGGTATTCGACCCGGCCCTTGTGGTCCAGGTCAAGCCCGCTCAGGCCCAGTTCCTGGGCCACCCGGCGGGCGGCGCACTCGCCCGGGGCCTCGCCCCAGTGCGGATGGGTGCAGCAGGCATTCGCCCAAAGCCCCGGCGTATGATACTTGCCCAGGGCCCGGCGCTGCAGCAGCAACTCGTCGCCGCATTGCACGAAGACCGAGACCGCCTTGTGCCGCAGCCCCTCGCGGTGCACCTGCAGCTTGTCCACGGCGACCAGCTCGCCGCCCCGCCAGGCGGGGATCGTCGCGGCCTCGGGAGGCGCGCTCATATGAATTCCGGGCGCACCAGCCGCGTCAGATGCGCCAGGTTCTTCAGCCCGATGCGCAGGTGGGCCATGGGCCGGGCCCGGACCAGCGCCTTGTTCATGTAGGCCTCGAAGGTCAGGCGCTGCACGTCTACGTCATGGCACAGCGACACAAAGCGTTCGCGCCGCTCGTCCGAGCGGTAGTAGGCCTTCTGCATGCTGGCCAGCACGCGAAAGACGGTCTTGTGTTCGCGCATGAACAACTGCCGGGCAAGGCGCAGGTCGCGCGCGCGTCCGGTTTTCAGGCAGGCGGCGGCGGCGCTGGCGGCGACGCGCCCGCCGACCATGGCGTAATAGATCCCCTCGCCCGAACTGGGGGCGACGACCCCGGCGGCATCGCCGGCCAGCACCACGTCGCGACCATTGTCCCAGCGATCGAGCGGTTGCAGGGGGATCGGCGCACCTTCGCGCCGGATCGTGGGGCAGTCGGCGAGCCCGCTCGCCGCGCGCAGATCGGCGGTGGCCTGCTTGAGGTTCACGTCGCTGACGAGCGACCCCATGCCGACACTGGCCTTGCCGCCATGCGGAAAGACCCAGCCGTAGAAATCGGGCGAGATGCGCCCGTCATAGACGACGTCGCAGCGGTCGGGGTGATAGTCGCCCACCGGGCCGGGGGCCTCGATGATCTCGTGATAGGCGATGACATAGGGAATGCGGTCGCCGCCCTCGACCTCGTCGCTGGCCACGTTGGACCGCGCCCCGTCCGCCCCGATGACCAGCCGGGCCGATAGACTGCGGGTCTCGCCGCTGTCACGATCGCGATAGTGAACGCGCGGGTGGCCGCCGTCGCGGTCGATGGACTGGTAGGTGCCGGTCAGGCGCGTCGCCCCGGCGCCGGCGGCGCGGCTGCGCAGGAATTCGTCGAAATCCTCGCGGTCGACCATGCCGACAAAGCCGTTCTCGATCGGGATATCCACCCGCCGCCCGCTTGGGGCGATCATGCGCGCGGTGGTAATCCGGGCCACCAGAAGATCCTCGGGGATGTCGAAATCCGCAATCAGCCGGGGCGGGATGGCCCCGCCGCAGGGCTTGATCCGCCCGGCCCGGTCCAGCAGCGCGACGCGATGCCCCGACCGCGCCAGATCCTCGGCGGCCGTGGCCCCACTGGGGCCACCCCCCACAACGACAACATCGAACTCAGGCATCCCTCATTCCCCCGGAACGGCCAGGGGCGCGTTGCGGCCCTGGGTATGTGCGATCACCCGCAGCGCCATCAGGGCCGCAAGCACGAAAAGCGCCGCTTCGAACAGGAAGACCGCGCCAAAGGCCCGGGCGTCCTGCACCAGCAGCAGGCGCATGATGTCCACGGCCCCGGCGCCCAGCAGCCCGCCGAAGCCGGCCGCAATGGCCTGCGCCGCGCCCCAGAGGCCC
>NZ_JBKOTX010000068.1:0-26166 GCF_047086965.1 Roseovarius halophilus (ex Wu et al. 2025)
CCATCCTGAGCCCGGGGGGCGAGTCTCAGGAGAAACCGCCCTCAAACCACGGAAGACGGGAAAACGTCCTTACAAACAGACTTCTTCAGCGACCTGCTACAGCGTCATGACCGGCGCGCGGTACGTCGCGACTGGTTGCTGTTTCGGTTGAGCGGCGAGCGCGGTTAGGGCGCGCATGGTCTCGGTCTGGCGCTCCGGCGCCGGGGTCGGCTGCGGGTCAGGCTCGGGTTCGATGGTGTCGGCAAACCCGAGAGCGACGGCGTCTTTCGGCGACAGCCAGGACTCGGCGCGCATCCACTGCCGAACAAGCTCGACCGGCTGCCCGCTCGCCTCGGCGTAGGTGGCGGCGTAGATTTCGCTGAGCTCCTCCAGCATCGCCAGCGAGGCGCGGTGCGCGGCCGCGTTGCCGATCGTGATGGCGGCTGGATCGTGCAGCATCATCGACGCGGCCGGGGCGATCGTGATCGTGTCGCCGGCCATCACCAGCAGCGAAGCGGCGCTGGCGGCGATGCCGCGAACCAGGATCGTCACCGGCGCGGCATAAGCGCGGAGCTCGGCATATATGGCCGCCCCCTCCGTCGCCGATCCGCCGGGCGAGTTGACGATCACTTCCGGCGCGGTGCCTTCCCGCTCGAGCACGTGGGCCACGCCGGCGGCGGTCGCGTCCTCGCCGATGATGCCCTCGATGCGAATTGCCATTGAAGCCCCCGTGTGCCTTCACCCTCCACCTTGGCGAATCATCTCGGGGACCGCACTAGCGAATAAGGTTGTAAACTGTAACAATTATCAAATATTGGCAGCGTGCGCGGTCGAGAATAAACCCCCTGTACCCCATGTGGTAGAGATTATATACTTGGGCAACCAGATGTAGTGTATTGGTTCTCCTGTTGAGGTTCAGATTTGATCTTGACACAATAACAGGGATTCACTGTCTTGTTATCTGATAAACGATCTACCCTTAGTGCCCAGATGATAATCCGCCTCTACATCTAGACCGACTCGCGACCTTTCGCTGGCCCTTTTCCGCCCGGCGCGGAGGTCGAGGCTGAGTCGTCGCGACCCTGATCGCCACCCGGATCGGCCTCGCCGTGCAGCGCGTCAACCCCTTCGAGGCCCGCCGCGGCGGCGTCCTGAGGGCCATCGCCCGGGGGCGGCACGACGCCGAGGGGCGACGCCTGCGCCAATCTTGCGGCGTCCAGGGCTCGGCGAGTCATGCCCGCCCCGCCGGTGGGCGCGTCATGGCCTCGATCTGATCCAGAAACGCCCGCAGCCGGGCGTCCAGTCCCTCCGGTCCGTGCTGTTCATGCACCATCGCGCAGGCGGTCGCCAGCGCGGCGGCCGACACAGTGTCCGGGTGAACCCCATCGCGCTCCAGGCTTGCCGCGGCCGAGCGGATGGCGGCGGTCATCAGGTCGGCGGCGGGGTGCTTGGTGTCGTCGGTCATTGAGCTTTTCCTTGTGCGATCTTCTTTGCGAAGAGGTTGGCCAGGTCACCACCGAAACGGCGGAGGATGTGACCCGCCGTCACCGAGGCGACGTCATCGTTCCCCTCAATCTCGGCGATGGCATTGGCGGTTGTCGCTTTCAGCGCCTCGGCGGCGGCGGCCGGCGACAGCCCGTCGTCAACGTGCCGCTGCACGATCTCGATCAGCTCGGCCTGAAGCGCCTGCGCGCCGCGCATCTCGGCGTCGGCGGCGGCGATCTCGTCGGGCGTGCTCGGCCAGGCGTCAGTGTCGAGGCGGTCCTTCGTCGTTGTCGTCATGGCGATGTCCTTTCGGTTGCAGTGAAGGTGTGAGCTTGCAGTTCCGGGTGCGCACTTCGATCTCCAGCGCACGGCGCGCGGCCCCTCGCGCGCGCGCGTGCGCGCAGGGGGAGGTTGGAAGGAAGGGGGTTGGAACCCCGTTGGAAGGGGGTTGGCATCGGGGTTGGCACCCCCGTTGGAATGGGGGTTGGAAGCGTTGGAAGGCGTTGGAAAGGGGTTGGAAAACGGACGATCCAAGTCATTGATTAACCGCAATAATTTTCGTCCTTCTCTTGGAAGGCGGGCCATATTCGACGGTTTCGATCCGGCCGGCGGCGAACAGCTCGGACATGGCCCGATTCAGCGCCTGTCGCGTGCATCCTTCAGAGCCCGGCTCGCCTGCGAACACTGTCGGCAGGAACGTCGGCCCAGGGTGCGGTGAGACGTGACGGCCTTGCGATTCAAACTGCTGGAGAAGGGCCATAACCACACGCTGCGCTTTTGCGCCCGCGGCCATCCGGTCGAGGCCGGTGCCTTCGGCCCCGCCCTCCACGATGGATCGGCCGGCGTCATAGCGGATCATGATTTCCTCGCTACTGGGGCCGTAATTGCTCTTTTTCAGCCTCAGGCGGCGGGCGTTCGTGTCGGGCTCGTACCCTCCATCTGTGATCGGCTGAAAGTATAACCTGCTCCTGACGCTGTTGTTCCACGCGGTCGAGCCGGAGGTCCCCAAGCCAGACGTGAGGCCGTGCTGAGATGGATGCGAGAGAAGCACAACGGCGCAGTCGTGGCGCAGGGCGAGCCCGCGCAGCATCCCGATAAAGGTCCGCGCCTGCGGGCGGCTGTTCTCCTCGCCGCCGAACAGGTCGCTGAGCGTGTCGAGCACTACGAGTTTCGGTTGATACCGGGCGATCGCGGCCTCCAGCGCGGTCAGCCGCTCGATGGCCACCAGCGCGCCGGTGCGCCGATCAGGCATGGCGAGCGTCGCGTCCTGCCCGGCAAAACTATGCGTGTGCAGGTCGGCGAGCTCCGCCATGGTGATGCCCTCGGCCGCGGCGACGTCGGCGAAGCGGATTTGCAGCTCCTCGTCGTCGTCTTCGGCGCTGACGAAAAGGGCCGGTCCGCGCTGATCGAGCGGACGGCCAAGCCACGCATGGCCGGCGGCCGTGGCGGCGGCCAGTTGCAGCGCCAAGAGGCTCTTGCCCGTGCTGCCGTCGCCGCTCAGCAGGGTCACGTTGCGGCTCGGGATCATCTTGTCCAGCAACCACTTGCTCTGCGGGATCGGCTGGCCCTCCAAGTCCGCGACCGACCAGAATTGCAGCGGCGCGGCCCGCCAATCTCCGCGGCCTTCACCTGCTCGCCGAACGATTGAAGGGCTCGCCAAGGGGTAAGGGACTCGTCCGCGGCGCCGTCAGCCAGACCGCGCGCAAGCTCGATCAGGGCGCGGCGGTCTCGGTACCCGGCCAGCATGTCGGCGTAGTCCCTGAAAAAGGTGCTTGCGACCGACGCACCGGCCAGCCGCGCTAGGTAGGCGGGCGCGCCTAGCGCGGCCAGCCCTTCATGCTCGGCCGCGAAGTTCCTCAACGTGACCGGCGACACCAGATCGCCTGCCGCCGTTCGATCTCCTCGGCGAAGTCAGCGTGTGCCGGGTCGAAGAAAAGCCTGCGCGGCGCGCGCGGCCGGCGCTCGACGCGGGCGCCATCCAGCAGCAGCGCGCCGAGAAGCTGCTGTTTGGCCTCTACGTTATTCGGCAAGTCATTGTCGGCCCTGAAATCCTTCATGCGCGCAACTCCCCGCCATGCCGCGCGACGATGGACGCAAGCCAGTTCATCTGTTTTGCGGATGGCTTGCCGCGCCACCGCTCAAGCTGCGCGAGAAAATCCCGTTCCCGCGGCGACAGCCGATCCGGCGCAACGTGTCTTACCTAGCGCGCAGCAGTGCGGGGATCGTCGAAGATGGTCCCGCCGGCGCTCGGCTGGGCGCTGGGCTGCGCAGTCTGGACAAGGCGCTTTGCGAGGTCCGGCCATCCCGTGCCCGCGCTCGCCAGTTCGCGGTCGAGACGGCCGAGAACCGCGAGCCTTTCAGCGTCCGTCGCGCTGGCGTCCAGCTTGGACAGCAGCTTCGCCAGCTTTTCGCAATCTATCGCCATGGCGCCCCCAATTGACGTTCGTTACAGTTGGCGGATCAGCGGAAGCTCGGTGATCCGCCCGCTGGCGGCTTAATATTCGTCGCCTTCCGGCCCGGTGCCCGGAACACGACACCGGGGCGAGCAAAGCCGGTGGCCCGGCCCCTCGGACAGTAATTTCTTGCCGCATCTCAGGCATTTGCGGCGCTTCCTTGCCCGGCGGCGAAGTACCCGCTCGGCGGCTGTTTCCGCTTGCTCCGGGCTACCCTAACCGTTCTTTGGTGTGAGCCGCTCGCCGGTCTCGGCATGAAAAGCGTGGTACCTCTTGCTCTCGCTATCGCGCTCCAGCCGGAAGCCGCTCATGCGGGGCCGTTCCGGCGCTGGGCTGCGAGGTCGTCGACGCTTTCGCCGGTCAGCTTCGCGCGCTTCACGATCTCGTCGGTCTCGGCCCGGCCGAGGGCGAAGGGCTGCCCGGGCGCCGGCGGGCGGGGCATATGCTGCGCCGCGGCCCGCATTACGCCGGCTCCTTCTGCGCGAGCTTCGCGTTGATGTCCGGCCCCCAGAACCGGGAACAGCCGGGGCTCAGCTTCTGCGGCTCGGGGAGGATGCCGCGCTTCACCCAGCGCCACACGGTGTTCATCGAGATGTCGAAATGCTCCGCAACGGCGCGCGGAGCATAGTGGCGCGCCTCGAAGTCGCGGCTGACGGAATTGCCTTGGGTCGTCGCGTGTTTTATGCGTGTGCCTCCTGTTGATGGCACCTGCATATTGCCGAAAACCGCGCTCGGTCACGGGGGTTTCGGACGGGTCACCGCCGCCACGGGCGCGGCGTTGTCCCATAGTGTCTCAGGCGGTTTCAGGCTGTCCGATCACGATTTGGTGAGGTTATGTTACATCTCCGCGCCCGGCGAGGAATTCGCCCCATGCCGCCATCACGGCGCGGCGGCGCTCGACCATGTCGCTCCGCCGGTAGGCCCGCTCGACGTTCGATCCAACCGTGTGCGCGAGCGCGATTTCCGCGAGGTCGCGGTCGATTCCCTGGACCGCGCACCAATCCCGGAACGTCGAGCGCAGACCGTGCGGCACCGCGGGGCGGCCACTCTGCTCGTCGCGGTAGCGATCCGGCGCCGCGGTGGCGATCTTCTTCATCACGGCCCCCAGCGCCATGTCGCTGAGCTGCCCGTCGCGAGGCGCTGAAAAGACGAGGGCGGAATCGTCATCCTGCCGCGGCTGCGCCTCGATCAGCGCCATCATGGCGTCGGTCAGCGGTACCCGGCGGGGGCGGCCGCTTTTCATCCTCTTCGCCGGGATGGTCCACATGCGCGCCGCCGGGTCGATCTCGTTCCACCGCATGCCCCGGACTTCGCCCGAGCGGCAGGCGGTCAACGCGACCATCTCGAGGGCGCGCGCTGGTCCCTTCGCGCTGGCGCAGATCGGCGAGCCAGCCCGGCGCGTCGGCGAGGTTCAGCGCGGGCTAGTGTTTCGGCTTTGCAATGGCGTGCGGCTTCGGCAGGAAGGCGTCGAGGTTGCCGGACCACTCGGCCGGGTTCGGCGGGTCGCAATGCCTGGCCGCGATCGCCGCGGGGAAGATCGCGTGCAGCCGCTGGCGCAGCCGCGTGGCCGTGACGGTGTTACTGGTCCAGATCGGCTTCAGCACGTCGCGCATGTCGTCGCGCGTGATGTCCACAAGGCGACGGTCACCAATGACCGGCAGCGCATGCGTTCGCAGCCCGCTGGACCAGTTGAGCGCCCGGCGCTCCGATCCGAGTTCGGCGCCCTTGGTCTCCATGAAGGCGGCGAAGGCTTCCCGGAAGGTGCGCGACCGCCGATCCTGCTCGGCCCGCTCGGCGACGAGGGCGGCGCGCGCCTCCTTTCGTTCCCGCACCGGGCCAACGCCGGTCGCGATGGCCTCCTTCATGTCTTTCGCCTTGCGGCGCGCCTCGGCGAGCGTGACGTCGGGGTAACCGCCCAGCACAACATCGGTCCGCTTGCCGCCGATCATGGTGCGCAACACCCAAGACCGGCCGCCGCTCGGGCGGATTTTCAGGCGCAGGCCGGCCACACCGCCGACGGGCACGGCCTTGACCCCGGCGCCGTCATCGGCCGACAGTCGGCTCACCTCGATCGCGCTCATTGCGCGGGCTTTCCGCGGCATGTTGGCCCCCTTGCCCAGGTTCGATTCCGCCAGACCCACCACGGGCGCCGGGGCTGCATCCATTCAGCCCCCAAAACGTGCATCCATCCGGCCCCCAACGATGGGCGTTGTGAATACAGATTGGATGGGGTTGATTGTTTCAACGGGAAATCATTTCCGGCCCCCAACGGGTTCGGGTCGCTGCAAAATTTTCCTTTCAAGACAGTATCCTACAGGGCATTTCAAGTGCCTAGATCGCCCACCATTTCACCCGGTACGCTTTCAGGGGCGGTTTTCATCATAAAAACCCTTCTGCCCAAGGGTCGCGCGGCGTATGCTGCACGACAGGGCAGCAGCAGGCAGAAAGCGGGCGCACATGGGCGCATCGGCGGACAATCCCCCGGATTTCAATATCGCCATCGTCGGGCAGGGCGGGCGGTTGCAATACGAGGCCGTGCTCTTTGCCGCCTCGCTGCGCATGACGAGCCCGGCTTTCTGCGGCCGTCTGCTGGTGGCCGAACCGCAGCCCGGGCCGCTCTGGCAAAGGGATCCGTCGATCCGCGACGAGGATACCCGCGACCTGCTGGCGCGGCTCGGGGCCGAGATCATCCCCTTCGAGTCACGTCATTTCGGGCAGGCTTACCCGTATGGCAACAAGATCGAGGCGCTGTTCGCCCTGCCGGAAGGGGAACCCTTCGTGTTCTTCGACACCGACACGCTGGTCACCGGCGACGTGACGTCGGTGCCTTTCGATTTCGACCGTCCCACCGCCTCGATGCGTCGCGAGGGCACCTGGCCCCGGATCGAGTTGTATGGCCCGGGCTACACCGCGACCTGGAAATCCCTTTATGATCGTTTCGGGCTGGATTTCGAAAGCTCGCTGGACCTGTCATGGCCCGATGAATTCTGGCGCCGGTACCTGTATTTCAACGCGGGGTTCTTCTTCTACCGCTGTCCGCGGGTTTTCGGACGGCAGTTCCTCGATTATGCGCTGTCCATCCGTGACGACCCGCCGCCCGACCTGGTCTGCCAGGAACTGGACCCGTGGCTCGACCAGGTGGCGCTACCGCTGGTGATCCATGCCCTCGGTGGCGCGCGCGACACGGTGCCGGGGCGGATGCTGGACGGGGATGTCACCTGCCACTACAGGCTGCTGCCGCTGCTTTACGCGCGTGAACCCGATCACGTCGTCGAAACGCTGGAGCGGGCCGCAGCGCCGAACCGGGTCAAGCGTGTGCTCAAGGGGCATGACGCATTCAAGTACATGATCTACCACGGTCGCGGACACAAGGTGCGCGCGCTTTTCGACCGTGACGAGCTGCCGCGCAAGGAGCAGGCGATCCGCAACCGTATCAAGCGCAACGGCTACTGGATGCGCTGAGTGCGATACCGGGCAGGGGGCGCTGCCCCCGCCGCCCCTGCGGGGCGACTCCCCCGGGGTATTGTACCCGAGAAGAAACCGGCGCGCCGTCAGGTGTTTCTTCTTGGTGAAAATACCCGGATGACGGCGCCGGGCCGCGTTCACGACGTCCGGTCCGGCGTGGTGAAATCGGCGGCGATGCGCAGTTCGCGCATCGGACGAACCCGGGCGATGCAGGCTTCGTAGATCGGGTCCGCCTTGTAGGCGGCCAGTGCGGCCTCGTCGGCGAATTCCGCGTAGACGACAAGATCGACGCGCGCGCCGCCCAGGCCGTCGCTCTGCAGGTTGCGCCCCACCTCGAAATGCTGCGAATGCGGGATCTCGCGTAGCATCATCAGCCCGTCGCGGATTGCCTCGATATTCGCCGGGTCGCGAGCGCTGAAGAACACGATATGCCGGATCATGCGCCCCCCGTGCCGCGGGCGGCCTTCTCGGCGATGCCGCTGGTGCCCTGCCGCCGGTCGAGCTCGGCCATCACGTCCGACAGGGCGACGCCCCTGGCCTGAAGCATCACCAGCAGGTGAAACAGCACGTCTGCCGCCTCGGCGGTCAGGCGCGCCTTGTCGCCCTTGACCGCCTCGATGATGGCCTCCACGGCTTCCTCGCCGAATTTCTCGGCCGCCTTGTCGGGGCCCTTGGCCAGCAGTTTCGCCGTCCAGCTCGAGGCCGGGTCGGCGTCCGCGCGCGCGGCGACGATATCGGCCAGCTCTTCCAGTTTCATGCGCCCAGCCTCATCGGGATGCCCGCGGCGGCCATGTGCGACTTGGCCTCCGCGATGGAGAATTCGCCGAAGTGGAAGATCGAGGCTGCCAGCACGGCCGAGGCGCCGCCCTCGCGGACCCCTGCGACGAGGTGGTCGAGCGTGCCGACCCCGCCCGAGGCGATGACCGGTATGTCGACGGCCGCGCTGATCGCCCGCGTGAGCGGCAGGTTGAATCCTTGGCGCGTGCCGTCGCGGTCCATCGATGTGAGCAGGATTTCGCCCGCGCCCTTTTCCTCGACCCGCCGCGCGAATGCTACCGCGTCGATGCCCGTCGGCTTGCGGCCGCCGTGGGTGAATATCTCCCACTTGCCGGGTCTGACGGTCTTGGCGTCGATGGCCACGACGATGCACTGGCTGCCGAAGCGGTCGGCGGCGCGGCGCACCACCTCCGGATCGGCCACGGCGGCGGAGTTGAAGCTGACCTTGTCGGCGCCGGCCAGCAGCAGGGCGCGCACGTCCTCGGGCGTGCGCACGCCGCCGCCCACGGTGAGCGGGATGAAACAGGCTTCGGCGGCGCGGCGGACCACGTCCAGCATGACGCCGCGGTTTTCGTGCGTGGCGTGAATGTCGAGAAAGCACAGTTCGTCGGCACCCGCGGCATCATAGGCGCGCGCGGCATCCACCGGGTCGCCGGCGTCGCGCAGGTCCACGAAATTCACGCCCTTGACGATTCGGCCATCGGCGACGTCAAGGCAGGGGATGATACGGATCTTGAGCATGCTGTCGCTGTTACAGGAACTTCACGTCGTTGTTTATGGGCAATCCGTGCGGGATGCCAGAGGATGCACACATGGTACGTTCTTAGAATCAAGGGAGTTCATCATGAAGCGTTTTCTTGCCGCGGCCGCGATCACCCTGTCGGCGCTGCCGGCATTCGCCAGCAATGACGACATCAGGAGGGTCAAGTCCTTCTCGGATGTGGCGACCACCATGGATCGGCTCGAGGAGGCGGTGAGCGGTGTTGGCGCGACTGTCTTCGCCCGGGTGGATCACGCCGCCGGGGCGGCATCGGTGGAAATGAAGCTTGCGCCGAGCCAGGTCCTGATCTTCGGCAATCCCAAGATCGGCACGCAGGCCATGCAGGACGACCCGGGCGCCGGGCTGTTCCTGCCGATGAAGGTTCTTGTCTATCGGGACGGCGCGGGGCAGGTCTGGCTGGCCTACGAGGACCCGGGGGAGATGTTCGACGGGCTCGCCATTTCGGACGATGCCAAATACATCGAGATGATGACTGGCGCGCTCGGCAAGTTGACGGCCAAGGCGGCGGGCGGCTGACCGGGGCGCAGGTCAGGCTTTCATCAAAGCGAGCGCCTTGCGCAGGTCGATGGCGCCGTCATAGAGGGCGCGGCCCGAAATGGCGCCGTTGAGCGGTGCGCCGCAGGCCTTGAGCGCGGCGAGGTCGTCCAGCGAACTGACGCCGCCCGACGCGATCACCGGGATCGAGACGGCGCGCGCCAGCGTTGCCGTGGCGGTGACGTTCGGCCCCTGCATGGCGCCGTCGCGATCGATATCGGTGTAAATGATCGCGGCGACGCCCGCATCCTCGAAGGAACGCGCGAGATCGGTGGCATCGACATCCGTTTCCTCGGCCCAGCCCTTGGTGGCCACCCGGCCAGCGCGCGCGTCTATCCCGACGGCAATCTGCCCGGGAAAGGCGCGCGCGGCCTCGCGCACAAGCGCGGGATTTTCCACCGCTACCGTGCCGAGGATGACCCGCGCCAGCCCCTTCGACAGCCAGCGCTCGATCGTGGCCATGTCGCGGATGCCGCCGCCCAATTGCGCCGGCACATCGCAGGCGGCGAGGATCGCCTCGACGGGGGCGGCATTCACCGGTTCGCCGGCGAAGGCGCCGTTCAGATCCACGAGGTGCAGCCACTCGCACCCTGCTGCGACAAATTCCATTGCCTGTGCCGCCGGATCATCGTTGAAGACAGTGGCCTGGTCCATTTCGCCCCTGAGCAGGCGGACGGCCTTGCCGTTCTTCAGGTCGATGGCGGGATAGAGGATCATCTTGCGGACCTTTCGATGCGATACGCCCCGTCTTGTGCACCGGTGCGCCGGCGAATGCAACGCGACCCCACGTCAGGCTTGATCGGTCGCGCCCGGCTGTCACAGGCTGTGAAGGGAGTGCCAAGGGAGGGCGACAACATGAGACGGATGGCAAGCGCCGCGGCGGTGCTGGTCCTCGGGGCGGGGATGGCCGCGGCCGATCCTGCCGAGGGGCTGTGGAAGACCGAGCCGGGGGAGTCCGGCGGATACCTGCACGTCGCGCTTTATAGCTGCGGGTCGTCGATCTGCGGGGTGATCAAGCAGGCGTTCGACGGGGCGGGCGACCTGTCGGACGGATACGACCACCTTGGCAAACGTATGATCTGGGACATGACGCCCATTGGCGGCGGCGTGTACGAAAGCGGCCGGATCTGGGCGCCGGACCGGGACAAGACCTACAAGTCCAACATGACCCTCGACGGGAACCGTCTGGAGGTCGAGGGCTGCGTGCTGGTGATCTGCCGGGCCCAGACATGGACGCGCGTCCGGTAATCGGCCCGGGCGCTTACGGGGTCCAGCCGAGGAAATTCGCGATCAGGCGCAAGCCGGTGGCTTGGCTCTTTTCAGGGTGGAACTGGGTGCCCACGATATTGTCGCGCCCCACCACGGCCGTGATCGGCCCACCGTAATCGACATGCGCCAGCAGATGCGCCGCGTCCGCCACCCGGAACTGGTAGGAGTGCACGAAATAGGCGTGATCGCCCGTGGCGATCCCGTCCAGAACGGGGTGGGGGCGGTCAAGTACAAGGTCGTTCCAGCCCATGTGCGGCACCTTGAGGGCCGGATCGCCGGGGCTGATGCGCTCCACGCTGCCGCCGATCCAGTCGAACCCTGGGGTTTCATGGTACTCCATGCCGCGCGTGGCCAGCATCTGCATCCCGATGCAGATCCCGAGGAAAGGCTTGCCCTGACGGATCACGGCCTCCTCGATCGCCTCGAAAACGCCGCGATGACCGTAAAGCTCACGCTGGCAGGCGGGGAAGGCGCCGTCGCCGGGCAAGACCACGCGCGTCGCGCGCCGCACCGCGTCGGGGTCGGACGTGACGATGACATCGCCCGCGCCCGTCTCGCGCGCCATGCGTTGAAAGGCCTTTTCGGCGGAATGCAGGTTCCCGCTTTCGTAGTCGACGATTACGGTGCTCATGGGGGGCTACAGCGCCCCCTTGGTCGAGGGGATCGACTCAGCCTTGCGCGCGTCGGGCTCCACGGCGTCGCGCAGGGCGCGCGCCACGGCCTTGAACGCGGCCTCGGACATGTGGTGGCTGTTGATCCCGTGCAGCGCGTCCACGTGCAGCGTGACCCCGCCCTTGGCACTGAATGCCTGGAAAAATTCGCGGACGAGCTCGCAGTCGAACGTGCCGATCCTGGCTGTCGGCAGGTCCACGCCCCAGACGAGGTAAGGGCGGCCCGACAGGTCCAGCGCGGCGCGCACCAGCGCGTCGTCCATCGGCAGCAGGCAGGCGCCGTAACGGCGAATGCCGGTCTTGTCGCCCAAGGCCTCGGCCAGTGCCTGACCGAGCGCAATCCCCACATCCTCGACCGTGTGATGGTCATCCACGTGCCGATCGCCGTCACAGCGCACCTTCATGTCGATCAGCGAATGCCGGGCAAGCTGGTCCAGCATGTGGTCGAAGAAGCCGACGCCGGTTTCGTTGTCATGCAGGCCGGTCCCGTCGAGGCCGAGCTCGACGGTGATGTCGGTTTCGTTGGTCTTGCGGCTGATGGTGGCCTTGCGCATCGGGGCATCCGTTCTGGTTTCCGCGCCCTTATAGGGGCGTCGTGCCACCACGCCAAGGGGCGCGGTAGGTTCCATCCCGATACTCTGTAAGAGAAAAAATGGAGCGGGTGATGAGATTCGAACTCACGACATTTACCTTGGCAAGGTAACGCTCTACCCCTGAGCTACACCCGCGTCCTTGGGTAAGGCGTGGGATATAAAGTCTTGGCGCGGGCTGCAACCCAAAAATTCGGACGTCGGCGAAAAAAATCGGCCAGACGCCAGGCCACGAAAAACCCGGCGCAAACAGGTTGCGCCGGGGTGTCGGTCCGTGACCGGTCCGATGTCAGAGATTGCCGCGCGAAAGCTCGCCGGCAATGTGTTCGGCCTGCCGCATCGCCAGTGCCACTATGGTCAGCGTCGGGTTCTCGGCCGCCCCGGTGGTGAACTGTGACCCGTCCGAGACGAACAGGTTGTCCACGTCGTGTGTCCGGCCCCACTTGTTCACCACGCCGTCGCGCGGGTTTTCCGACATGCGGTTGGTGCCCAGGTTGTGCGTGGACGGGTAGGGCGGTGTCGGGAAGCTGCGCGTTGCGCCCACGGCATCGTAGACGGCCTTGCCCTGTTCGTAGGCGTGGTTGCGCATGGCGATGTCGTTGGGATGATCATCGAAATGCACGTCCGCCACGGGCATGCCGTACTGGTCCTTGACGTCGTGGTTCAGTGTCACGCGGTTCGTTTCCTGCGGCATGTCTTCTCCGACGATCCACATGCCGGCCATGTTCTCGTAGGAATCAAGCGCGGTGGTGAACTCGCGCCCCCACCCGCCCGGATCGAGGAAGGCCGCCATGAACGGCAGGCCAAGGCTGAGCGTTTCCAGCTCGTACCCGCCCACGAATCCGCGCGACGGATCGTGCCGTGCCTCGTCCTGGATGATGCCGGCCATCGTGGTGCCGCGCCACATGCGGACGGGCTCCTCGAAGGTGGCGTAGACCGAACCGGTCATGTGCCGCATGTAGTTGCGGCCCACCTGGCCCGAGCTGTTGGCCAGCCCGTCCGGATACATCGACGAGGCCGAGTTCAGCAGGATGCGCGGCGATTCGAACGAGTTGCCCGCCACGCAGACGGCGCGCGCCTTCTGCTTGACTTCATTGCCGTCGGCATCGGCATAGACCACGCCGTTGACCCGGCCATCCTCGCCGTGCTCGATCCGCAGCACGTGCGCTTTCTCGCGCACTTCGAGGTTGCCGGTCGCCTCCCCGCGCGGGATGTCGGTGTAGGCCGATGACCACTTGGCCCCCCACTTGCAGCCCTGAAAGCAGAAACCGGTCTGCTGGCAGGCCATGCGCCCGTCATATTCCTCGCTGTTGATGGCCATCCGCCCGGTATGGACTTCCTTGTAGCCCATGGCGCGCGCTCCGGCCTCGAAAACCTTGAAGTTGTTGTTGCCCGGCAGCCCTTTCAGCCCGTTGGTGCGGGTTACGCCCAGCTTCTTCTCGGCCTTGTCGTACCATGGGGCCATCTCCGCGCCGTCGATGGGCCAGTCCAGCAGGTTCGCGCCCTGCACGTCGCCGTAGTTGGTCTTGGCCTTCCACTCGTGGTCCTGGAAGCGCAACGAGGCCCCCGCCCAGTGCGTGGTGGTGCCACCGACCGCCTTGACGATCCATGCGGGCAGGTTGGGGAAATCGTTCGATACACGCCAGCTACCGGACGTGGTGCGCATGTCCAGCCATGCAAGCTGGCCGAAACTTTCCCACTCGTCATTGACGTAATCCTGCGGCAGGTACCGCCCGCCCGCTTCCAGCGCCACGACGCTCACGCCCCGTTGCGCCAACTCGTTCGACAGCACGCCGCCGCCGGCGCCGGTGCCGATGACGACGATCACGTTGTCGTCGTTCAGATCAAATGGTGCAGCCATAGTCTCTCCTCCCTCTGGCCATGGCTCAAAGCCAATTGATGTCGTCGAAGCCGCGGTTGATGTAGCCGCCCTTGGAATAGGATTCGCCCTCGTAACCGAAAAGCGGCCAGACCTCCTTCTGGTTATAAAGCCCGGTGACCAGCCCGCCGCGAACCTGCTGGAAGAACGGGCTGTCCTCCATGCCGCGCAGGATATCCACGCGGTCGCGTTCCCAGCCGACCGACAGGTAGCTGTCAAACCCCTTGTGGCGCGCCGCGGCGTCAAGACCCGCGATGCCGGCTTCGACCCCCTCGGCGGCCTCGGCCGTGTCATAGCCCTTGACCGCGCGGGCATAGTACTCGTCGCCCAGATGGTCGTGCGGATAGATGTCCCGCGCCATCTGGATCAGCGTCGCCATTGTCCGGGATTTCAACGCCGTGGTCTCCATCGCCCATGCCGCGTCGGCACTGGCGACGAAGCCGGTACCGACAATAAGGCTGGCGCCGGCGGCCATGCTGCGCGAAAGCAGCTCACGCCGCGTCAGCCCCCTTTGCTGGCTGGTGTCTTTCATGGTCTCTCCTCCCATTTGCACCTTTTCGATTACTTGAAACGCCCGCCGCGCTGCAGAACCTCGATCTCGTAGCCATCCGGATCGGCCACGAAGAAGAACTTGCCCACGAGTTCGCCGTCGGGGGCGAATTCCACGATCTTGCGGGGGTTCAGGCCCTCGGCCTCGAAGCGCGCGTGCTCGGCTTCCAGATCCTCGACCAAGACAGCGAAATGTCCGTAACCGTCGCCAAGGTCGTAGGGCGCCTCGCGGCCCTTGTTGACGGTCAGTTCCAGTTCGAACGGGCTTTCGTCGTTGCTCAGGTAAACGAGCGTGAAGTTCTCGAAATCCAGACGGTCGGCGATCTCGAGCCCGAAAGCCTTCTTGTAGAATTCGATGGAACGCGCCTCGTCAAGCACGCGGATCATGCTGTGGATGGCTTTGGCCATATGGTCCTCCGGATCAATTTGCTTGGTCCGGAAGCTTTACCAAAGCTCGATGATGGCGGGTAGTAAACGGTTACTACACGCGGCGGGTGCTATTCGGCCGCGATCGGTGATTCGGCCGTGCTGTTCGCGCGCTCGCGATGGACAAGACACGTGCACCGCAACAGCGACGTGAAGTTCTGCGGCTCACCGCGCAGTTCCAGAACCTCGCCATGCAGTTTCGATACGAAACCCGGTGTGCTCAACCCTTCTGACTCGGCAATCTCGTCGAGAATGGCCCAGAACGATTTTTCGAGCCGTATGCTCGTGCTCTGACCGTTGAGCCGCATGCGACGTGTTTCGAGCGTGTAGCGTTCCGGATCCTGCCCGGCAAATATTCGGCACATCCTTTTTCCTCCCTTGCCCGGCGCCTCCCGCGCGACCGGACCTGCAACGACATAACATGATTGCTCAAAATGCCACAGCGTGGAAGGCCCCAGCCACGGCAAAGCGCAGCGTTCGCGAGAATCCGCGATCGCGACACGCCCGCGGGAAAGCGTGCGGCAACACCGCCGTGATACCGCCATGATGCCACCGCGTTGCCGATGGCGGATTCCGTGGTCGCATGGCGTGTTGCCCGTCCATGGGCCGACGTGACTGGGCGACCGGCAAATGCCCCTTGTATCCCGGTTTCGTGCTGATACCGTCCTGACCCGAGGTTCCGCGCTTCGCGCGGGTAAATGGGAATCCGGTGCGATGCCGGCGCTGCCCCCGCAACGGTAAGGACGGGTGACGCGGCTCTACGCCACTGGAGTATACACTTCCGGGAAGGCGCCGCATCCGATACCGCCGAGCCCGGAAACCAGCCTCGGGACATTGACAAACCGCGGGAAGCGGCGTGGATGGCCCGCCTCTCATGCCTTTCCCGCCCCAGACCGGCCCGGGGTGCGGCCGGCGGAGGAAACCGGATGAACGTGACCCAGATACTGGACGGCCTCGAATCGAGCGCCGCGACCGGACACGAGGCGGACACCATCGCGCGGGTGGGGTTTCTTGAATGGGTCTTTGCCTATCCTCGCGCGACAACGCAGCAGGATGCCCGGCGTGCACTGGCGGAACCGGCGGCGCAGAACGCTTGTAGCGCGGCGGCGCGGGCATTCGTGAAGCATCTCGAACAGGCGACTGGCCCGGGCATCGCGCGGAATGGACGGCGGGGCAGGTCACGGCGCATGAGCTAGCCAGATGAGCAGCCCGGGCCAGAACGGCGCGTCAGGTCGAAAAGCAGGGTCGTCACCCGGCTGGACTGCCGTGATTCGCGTGACGCGGGATTGCAGGAGGGTAAACGGCGACGCCTAGGGAGGAGGAGAAGGCGCCGCCGTTTTGGTACGTCCAGCCCCAGGGAGGAGGAGGGGGCCTTTCGCAATGGATCGGGCCGAAGCCCGGTATTTTGGGCGGCACCCCCGGGGAGGAGAGGTCGGAGGTGCCGCCGGATCAGGAGCCCTAGGGAGGAGGAGAAGGGCGCCCGATGCCTTGTGTCCACGACCTATCCGCCGTAGACAGTTTCGTATGCGACGTGGCGTATGATCCCACGGTGAAGACCGAGGTCATCCAGCTCCTGCGTCGAAAGCTTCGACAATTCCTTCACGGTCTGCCGATAGTTGCGGTAGGCGGCGATCCGTTGCGTCAAGGCGTACGCGGCGATACTGATTTGCTCGCCGAGGCCGGATGACACGCGTGTCGTTTCATGAGCGAATGCCATTTCAAGCCTTCCTTGAATTGCCGTGGCTGCACCATCGTTTCATTGGGACAAACATATCTCGATGCTGCGTCTGCACAATCCCCCGAACGTTCAATGCTGCTATGCGGCAAATGCATATGATCCGCTGACCTTGCGTCAGGTAAAGCGACTGATTTTTATGCATAAATGAAATCTCAGCGTTCTTATTTCCGTGAATGCATAGCCAGCCGGCGGCGATGCTCAGAAGCTGGGCGTTCAGCGAAGGATTGCGGCGGTGCAGCATGCCGCTGAAACCTCGATTGTCGCGAGATTGACGTGCGCGATAAGGTTCGTCCCGTCCACGATTCGTGCTGGTCTTCTCGTATGCTTTTTACTCTTGCCGTCGTCTATCTTGCGATTTGGGGCTGTGCGTATGCAGCCGCGCGCATTTTTTCCGGACCTGCGGCTCTCGTAGTATGCGGGGTCGTGACCGTGCTGGTCGTGCCGCATCTTGGCGCCGGCGCTTTTTACCTGGTTTATGTCCGGGTCGATGCGGGCATGGCGCCCGATCTGGCAGCGGTTGTCGCCGTGCTGGGCGCCTTGCTCGGCGTGATCCTTTACCCGGTGACGATCTGGCGCCAATGGCGGCGAAAGGAGCGTTAGCTTCGACGGGAATGTCGGGCGCTTGGCCAGGCTTGATCCCTTCGAGGTTCAGTCCGCCCCGTCGCGCTTCACGGGCGCGAGACCGAACTGTCGTGCGGTTTGCAGCGAAAGAATGCCCGAGTCGAGCCCGCGCTTTGCCTGGTAGTCACGGATGGCGGCGCGCGTGCCGCGGTCCATCTTTCCGTTCACGGCACCATCATAGAGATCGCGCGCCTTGAGCGCCCGTTGCACCGATGCGACGAAGTCGGGTGTCGTCTGTGCCGCGCACGGGGTTTGGAACCAGTTTTCCGCGCGCTCCCTCAGAATGGCCTGCCGCGTTTGTGTCTCGTAGACGGCCGAGGCCGAAACCGTTCCGTCAGCCGCTTTTTCCGCCGGTTTGACCACGACCTGTTCCGTGATCGTTTCGATGATCGCGGGCGTGACCTTCTTGCTCCAGCAGGTGCCCGGCGGGGCGCCGGGCGGCGCGTCCTCGCCGATGCGGACGACCTGCGGCGTGACACCATCGTGCACCGTGCTCTGGCATGCGGTCATCACGAAAGCCATGCAGACAACGTGAAAGGGGCGGATCATGTGCTCGGGCCTCGAAGGCTGCTCGTTGTCGCCAGTCTAGCCATTTTCGTCAGGACGGGGAAGCGCCGGATCCGCCAGCGGCAGAGTGTCGAGGAGACAGGAAATATCCTCGATCCGCTCCGCAATCACGTGAATGACGCCAGATTGCCGTTGAAGTCGGCCCGTAACGCGGAGCAGACGCCCCGAGATGATGGCCCGGCGGAATTCTTCGTAGAGTTTCCGCCAGACGATGATGTTCACGACGCCCGTTTCATCCTCGAGCGTCATGAAGATCACGCCGTTGGCGCTGCCCGGGCGTTGGCGCAATATCACGAGCCCTGCAACAGTGATGCGCGCGCCCTCGGGCGGTTCCCCGAGCCTTGCGGATACGAGCGCGGCGGGCGGGCGGGGCCAGCCCGTCGGCGACTTGTGGAGATCGGCATGAACCTTCATGGAACAAAAATAGAACATACAGGTTTTGTCGCAACTCTTTTCGATCGGTGTCGCAAATTGGGGTGGCCGGACTTACATCGCTTGGCTAGAGACCGTGACGACATTCACTGAGGGGAGTCAGCATTTCATGGCGAAAATCACCTACATCGAGCATAACGGTACCCGCCACCAGGTTGAGGTCGCCAACGGCCTGACCGTCATGGAAGGTGCGCGCGACAACAACATTCCGGGAATCGAGGCCGATTGCGGCGGCGCCTGCGCCTGTTCCACCTGCCATGTCTATGTCGATCCGGCATGGGTCGAACAACTGCCCGCCAAGGATGACATGGAAGAGGACATGCTTGATTTCGCTTATGAACCCGACCCCGATCGGTCGCGCTTGACCTGCCAACTCAAGGTGACGGACGCGCTTGATGGCCTTGTCGTGCAGATGCCCGAGAAACAAATCTGAACCCGTGGCCCTCGACATGTCGGCTGGCCGTCCTTTCGGACCGTCCAAGCCGGCATGAGCCCGGATCGGGGCTAACCCATTGGTCATAATTTCCAAAATTTATGCGCTGCTTGGGTCGCGCTGCCTGCATTACGGGTTTCAACAGCCACGATCGATCTTCGTGGCAAGGTGAATCAGGCTTTCCGATCCCTTCACTCCTTTGGCGTCACCGATGCGGTCGAGCGTGTCATCGAGTGACTTGGTGCTTTCTGCTTCCAGCGTGACGATCAGATCGAACCGGCCCGAGGTGGTGTGTACGCGCTTGACACCTGGCAGGGAATTCAGGCGTGACAGTACGGTCGGGCCGCTCCGGGGTTCTATGCTCACCAGCACCGTCGCGTTCAGCAGGGGCCGTGCCGTTTCGGTCAACCGGACGGTGTAGCCCGCGATAACGCCTGTCTGTTCAAGCCGTTCCAGCCGCGCCTGGACCGTTGTACGCGCGAGGCCGAGCCGACGGGCCAGCATGGCAACGGGCAGTCGGGCGTTTTCCTGCAGCAGCGCTATCAGGGCGTGATCGGTTTCGTCGATTTGCATGAAATTTTGGTAAAGATGCCGTTCCAAGGAGTCAAACCGGTCGATCTGATACGTGAATTCGACCGCGAACTGCGCCATCCTGCGGATAAAAGCAGAGAAGGTAGAGACATGCGTGAAACTCCGAACTGGTCCGACCCTGTCGCCCACCTGACGCGGCACGTTCCCGATACGGCGATGCTGTATTTCGCGCCCTCGGCCCTGCAGCATACGGCGCGCCGGTTTCAGGCCGGGTTTGCCGGGCTTGTGACATACGCCGTCAAGGCCAATCCGGGTGACGAGGTTCTTGCCAACCTTGTCGCGGCGGGTATCCGCGCCTTTGACGTGGCCAGCCCGCGCGAGATGTACGCGGTGCGCGCAGCCTGTCCCGACGCCGCGTTGCATTACAATAACCCCGTGCGATCAAAGGAGGAAATCGCGGTGGCGATCGGGCTTGGCGTGCGTTCGTTCTCGGTCGATTGCCCGGGTGAGCTGGACAAGCTGGCGCAGGTTCCCGCGGGGGCTGAAATGAGCGTCCGGCTTGCCTTGCCGGTCAAGGGCGCGGCCTATGATTTCGGCGAAAAGTTCGGGGTCGGCCCGGAAGACGCGGCAGAATTGCTGCGTCAGGTGGCGCGGCGGGGTTTCACCCCGTCGCTGACCTTCCACCCGGGCACGCAATGCGCCGACCCCGCCGCATGGCAGGCCTATATCCGGGCGGCCGCGAAGGTGGCGTCCGATGCGGGCGTGGGGCCGTCGCGGCTCAATGTCGGTGGCGGTTTCGCCGCGCACAGAACGGGTGAAGCCCCTGATCTGAAAACAATTTTCAAAGCGATCTCGGGTGAGGTCATCCGATGCTTCGGGGCGGAGGCCCCGGCGCTGGTATGCGAGCCCGGACGGGCCATGACGGCGGAGGCCTTCACGCTGGCGAGCCGTGTGAAGGCGGTCAGGCAGGGCGGGCCAATCTTCCTCAATGACGGGATATACGGCGGCTTGGCCGAGGCGCGCGACATGGTGATGACCGACCGGGTGCGCGTGCTTTCGCCGAACGGAGCATGGCGGCGGGGAAATCCCGTGAAAAGGGTGGTTTACGGCCCGACCTGCGACAGTATCGACCGGCTGCCCGACCCGCTGGACCTCCCCTGCGACACGGCAGAGGGCGATTACGTGCTGTTCGACGGGATGGGCGCCTATTCGCGCAGCCTGTCGACAGGGTTCAACGGGTACGGGCTGGGCGATCCGGTCACGGTGGCGGCTTTGCGCGCGGCT
Organism: Roseovarius halophilus (ex Wu et al. 2025); assembly: GCF_047086965.1. NCBI lineage: Bacteria > Pseudomonadati > Pseudomonadota > Alphaproteobacteria > Rhodobacterales > Roseobacteraceae > Roseovarius > Roseovarius halophilus (ex Wu et al. 2025). Next base: position 20,465 of record NZ_JBKOTX010000068.1, read on the forward strand.
TAAGCGAATCGGGCCCAACACCGCGTTAACGCCAAAAAATGCGGTGCGGCATCGCGGCCGTGGCCCGTCCGTATCGCGTCGGTGTCGCCGGCCCCGGCGCGTGCCGTGAATGCACTGCACGGTCCGGCAGGCCGCGGCATCTTTCAATTCCGCGCAAATGTCCTAGGTTCGCGCCCGACAGCCGAGGCGCAAAAGGGATCAAGAGCCATGGAAAAATTCGGACGCAGCCAGCCGGTGAAACGCGTCGAGGATGTCCGCTTCCTGACGGGGCAGGGCCGCTACGTGGATGATATCGCCCCCGACGGCGCGCTGGTTGCCCACGTGGTGCGATCGCCCGTCGCCCATGCGCGGATCACCGGGCTGGATCTTGCCGCGGCGCGAGCGGCGCCGGGCGTGCACATGGTGGTGAGCGCCGCGGATCTCGCCGCCGCCGGCGTCACCGAGGGGCTGACCGCCGTGACCGTCGAGAATCGCGACGGCAGCAAGGCCGCTGCCCCGCGCCGCCCGCTGCTTGCCGAAGACCGGGTGCGTTTCGTGGGCGAAGGCGTGGCGTTCGTCGTGGCCGAAACAAGCGCGCAGGCGCGGGATGCCGCCGACCTGGTCGAGATCGAGCACGACGACCTGCCGGCGCAGATGGGCCTCGAACCGGGGGCGGTCGCCCTGCATGACGAGGCGCCGGACAACCGCGCCTTCGACTGGGCGATCGGGGACGAGGCCGCCGTGGCGGCCGCCTTCGAGCAGGCCGCGCACGTGGTGCGCCTGCGCCTGTCGGACAACCGCATCATCCCCAACCCGATGGAGCCGCGCGGCTGTCTCGCCGAACCGGCGGACGACCGGCTGCACGTCGCGGTGAACGGGCAGGGCGTGTGGGGGCCCAAGCGCACCATCGCGCGCGTCCTGAACATGGCCCCGGAGGACGTGCGCGTGACGACGCCGGACGTGGGCGGCGGATTCGGCACCAAGGCGTTCGATTACCCCGAAACCCTGCTGACGGCCCATGCCGCCCGGACGCTTGGCCGCCCCGTGCGCTGGATGGCGGACCGGGGCGAGGCGATGCTGACCGACAATTCGGGCCGCGGGCTGGAACATGATCTCGCGCTGTCCTTCGACGCGGATCTGCGCATCACCGGCTACCGCGTCGATACGCGCTGCGATCTCGGGGCCTATAACAGCTTCATGGGCCAAGGCATCCAGACGACCCTGTTTTCCAAGGTGCTCATGGGTGTCTATGACGTGCAGGCGGCCTGCATGCGTGTCGAGGGTTTTTATACCAACACCACGCAGGTGGACGCCTATCGCGGCGCCGGCCGGCCCGAGGCCATCTACGCGCTGGAACGGATCATGGACCGCGCCGCGCGCGAACTGGGCGTCGACACGTGGGACCTGCACCGGCGCAACTTCATTCCGGCATCCTGCTTCCCCTATGTTTCGGTCACGGGCGAGACCTATGACGTGGGCGATTTCCATCGCGTTCTGGACCACGCCGATGCGGCCTGCGACAAGGCGGGTTTCGAAGCGCGGCGCGCGGCCAGCGCGGCGCGTGGCAAGCTGCGCGGCATGGGGCTGTGCTATTACATCGAAAGCATCCTGGGAAACCCGTCCGAGACGGCGCGTGTCGCCTTCGAGGCGGACGGGACGGTGACGATCTACGTCGGCACGCAAAGCAACGGGCAGGGGCACGAAACGGTCTATGCCGCTTTCCTGTCGGACCAGACGGGCATTCCGCGCGAGCGTGTCCGCGTCGTGCAGGGCGACAGTGACCTGATCGCGCAGGGCGGGGGCACCGGCGGGTCGCGCTCGGTGACCACCCAGAACACCGCGACGCTGGCCACCGTGGACCGGATGGTTGCGGGGTTCACCCCCTTCCTGGCCGAAAGAATGGGCGTGGCGGCAGAGGCCGTGGAATTCGACGGGGACAGGTTCCGCGCGCCGGGTTCCAACCTGTCGCCCACGCTGCTCGAGGCCGCCGGGATGGCCCGTGCCGACGCGCGGACCGACCTGCTCATCCATGAGCAGACGGCGACGCTGCCGGGCCGGTCCTATCCCAACGGGGCTCATGTCTGCGAGGTGGAGGTCGATCCGGAAACGGGTGTCGTCCGGGTCGCGCGTTACACCGTCGTCGACGACTTCGGCAACCTGATCAACCCGATGCTGGCCGAGGGGCAGGTGCATGGCGGCGTGGCCCAGGGTGTCGGGCAGGCCTTGTGCGAACATGTCGGCCACGACGCCGATGGCCAGTTGCTGACGGCAAGCTTCATGGACTACGCGATGCCGCGGGCCGATGACCTGCCCATGATCGACTTCGAAACCGAACCCGTTCCCTCGACCGCCAACGTCATGGGCATGAAAGGCTGTGGCGAGGCGGGCACCGTGGGCGCGATGGCCGCGACAGCCAACGCGGTGGCCGACGCGCTGTGGCAGGCCGGGGTGCGGCAGGCCGACATGCCCTTCACGCCGCACCGCGTCTGGACGATGCTGGCCGAGGCAACGCCCCGGCGGACGGCCTGATCACGGGCCGGGCGCCCCCGATCGTGGCCTGACCGCCGCCATCCCGGGTGCCGTCATGATGTCTTCTTCTCGGTGGAAATACCCCGGGGGAGCCGCCCGGCGGGCGGCGGGGGCAGCGCCCCCGGCTCCCTCTGGATGCGCGAACCGGCGCCCGGGGGGTCAGGCCACGTCGCGCAGTTCCGCCTTGGGCGTGATCCCCAACGCGTGGCAGACGTCACGGGTCAGTTCGGGGCGGTTGAGCGTGTAGAAATGCAGGTGCTCCACCCCGCCCTCGATCAGGTCGCTGCACATCTCGGTGGCCAGCGCGGTGGCCAGCAGGTCGGTGCGGTTGTCGCGCTCGGCCTTGGCGAAGGCATCGTCGAGCCAGCCCGGGATGCGCGTGCCGCAGCTTTCCGCGAAGCGGCGCGCGCCCTTCCAGTTCTCGATGGGGAAGACGCCGGGGATGATCGGCTTGTCGATCCCGGCCTTTTCACAGGCGTCGCGGAACCGGAAGAAACTTTCCTTCTCGAAGAAGAACTGGGTGATCGCCTCGTCCGCGCCGGCCTCGAACTTGCGCTTGAGCCAGTCGATGTTGGCGTCCATGTCGGCGGCCTCGGGATGCACCTCGGGATAGGCGCCCACGCGGATCGTGAACCGGCCGGTTTCGGCCAGTGCGCCGATAAGTTCGCAACTGTTGGCAAAGCCGTCGGGGTGGGGCGTGAAGCCATCTGCCCCTTTGGGCGGATCGCCGCGCAACGCCACGATCTCGGACACGCCGGCATCGGCGAACTCGTTGGCGATCCCCAGCGTTTCCTCGCGCGAGGCGTTGACGCAGGTCAGGTGCGCGGCGACGTTCAGGCCGCTGGTCTTGTGCAGGGTGGCCACCGCGTCGCGCGTCAGTTCACGGGTGGTGCCGCCCGCGCCGTAGGTCACCGACACGAATTTCGGGTCGAGTGGCGACAGCGTGTTGACGGTATCCCAGAGGCGGAAGGACGCCTCGAGTGACTTCGGGGGGAAGAATTCGAACGATATCGACGGCGCGGTCATGGTGGCTATCCTGCGGTTTCTTGTTACGTGATCTTGACCTTTATGTGCCCGCGCCACATGCTTTAGGCAACTTCATAATATTCAAGGTCTGAATGAGGCTGGCTAATATATGCATATCGAGTTCCGTCATCTCAAGACCATCCGCGCCATCCACCAGGCGGGCGGTCTGGCCAAGGCCGCCGAGCTTCTGCACATCACGCAGTCGGCCCTGTCCCACCAGATCAAGGGGATAGAGGACCAGGCCGGGGTGGAGCTGTTCGTGCGGCGCTCCAAGCCGCTGAGGCTGTCGGCGGCGGGCAAGCGGCTGCTGCGCGTGGCCGAGAAGGTGCTGCCCGAAATCGAGGCGCTGGAAGCGGAATTCAGCGGCCTGCGGCAGGGCAGCGCGGGGCGGCTGCACATCGCCATCGAGTGTCACGCCTGTTTCGAGTGGCTTTTCCCGGTGCTGGAGGAATTCCGCAAGACATGGGCCGACGTGGACGTGGACATTCGCCCCGGCCTTGCCTTCGACGCGCTGCCCGCGCTCCAGAAGGAAGAGGTGGACCTTGTCGTTTCCTCCGACCCCGAGGACCTGCCCGGCGTCATCTTCAAGCCGCTTTTCGATTACGAGCCCGTTTTCGTGGCCTCCAGCCAGCACCCGCTGGCGCACAAACCGTTTGTCGAGGCCGAGGATTTCCGCGACGAGACGCTCATCACCTACCCGGTGGAGCGGTCGCGGCTCGACGTGTTCTCGGAATTGCTGACCCCGGCCAAGGTCGAGCCGCGCGCGACCCGGCAGGTGGAGCTGACGGCGGTGATCCTGCTGCTCGTGGCCTCGAACAGGGGCGTGGCCGTTCTGCCCGACTGGGTGGTGCGCGAGGTCAAGACCAGCAGCGATTACGTGACCCGCCCCCTGACCGAAACCGGGCTGACCAAGCGGCTTTACGCCGCCATCCGCGAGGACGACTCCGAGAAGCCCTACATGGCGCAGCTCATCCGGCTGGCGCGCGAAATCCCGGTACGGATGCAGCGCGGGGACGCGCCGGCCGTGGCCGTCTGACCGGCCCCGGCGGTGCCCGGGCGGTGCGCCGGCGGCGGCCCTGAATTCGCACGGAGGCGGGCGCGGATGCCCCTTGTAAGGGCCGCGCGCGCGGCGTATACGCGCGGCCTGTATCGAAGGAGCGCCACATGCCCGGCAGTGCCAATCTCAACATCATGATCAAGGCCGCGCGCAAGGCCGGCCGGTCGCTGGTCAAGGATTTCCGCGAGGTGGAGAACCTGCAGGTCAGCATGAAGGGGGCCGGTGATTTCGTCAGCCGCGCGGACCTCGCCGCCGAGGAGATCCTGAAGCAGGAGTTGCGCGGCGCGCGTCCCACCTACGGCTGGCTTGCCGAAGAGCGCGGCGGCGAGCCGGGCGAGGATCCGACGCGGCGCTGGATCGTGGACCCGCTCGATGGCACGACCAACTTCCTGCACGGGTTGCCGCACTGGGCGGTGTCCATCGCGCTCGAGCACAAGGGGCAGGTGGTGGCGGGCGTGGTATTCGATGCCGCCAAGGACGAGATGTTCTTTGCCGAGAAGGGCGAAGGCGCGTGGATGAACGACGGCCGGCTGCGCGTGTCGGGCCGGAAAAGGATGATCGAGTCGATCTTCGCGACGGGCGTGCCGTTTGGCGGGCACCCCGGCCTACCGCTTGTCCTGCAGGACCTGGGCCGCCTCATGCCCGTTTGCGCCGGGGTCCGCCGCTGGGGCTGCGCGTCGCTGGACATGGCCTACGTGGCGGCGGGCCGATACGAGGGGTACTGGGAGCGCAATCTCAACGCGTGGGATCTGGCGGCCGGCGTGGTGATCGTGCGCGAGGCCGGCGCGCTGGTGGAGCCGATCAACGCGGGCGCGGACATTCTCGCGGATGGCGAGGTGATTTGCGCCAACGAAGCCGTCTTTTCCAAGTTCGCCAACGTGATCCGCGGCTGAGGCCGGGCCGCGCGCGCGGATTTTCCATCTCGACAGCCGGGAGAACTCGGGCTAGCCCTTCCGCGGTGGATGCGAAAGGGTAAAGGATGCGCATGTTCCATGCAGCCTTGCGGGTGATGATCGTCCTGCCGCTTTCGGGGCTGCTGGCCCTTGCCGGCTGCGCCGGGGGGCCGGGCGCAGGGCCCGCGACGCAACCCGCCGGTGTCACGCAGGGCGTC
>NZ_JBKOTX010000069.1:0-25772 GCF_047086965.1 Roseovarius halophilus (ex Wu et al. 2025)
GGGCGGCGGGGCGCGCGTCGGGCCGCATCGCGCCGGGGCACTGGGCCGACCTGCTGGCACTCGACGCCGATCACCGCGATCTCGCTGGTCTGGCTGGCGACGCGACGCTCGACGGCTGGATTTTCGCGGGCGATGACAGGATGGTGCGCGACGTGTGGTCGGCAGGCCGCCACACGGTGCAAGAGGGCCGCCACCGCGACCGCGACGCGATCATCGCCGCCTATCGACGCGCCGTTGCCCCGCTGAGAGAAACGCTATGACCCGCGGCGCGCGCATCGGCGGCTGGCAGGCCGTGCAGGCCGAGGTTCTCCGGCGCATCCACGCGCGCGAATGGCCGCCGGGCCATGTCATTCCCGGCGAGGTCGCGCTCGCGCGGGAATTCGGCTGCGCGCGGGCCACGGTGAACCGCGCACTGCAGGCGCTGGCCGATACCGGGATACTGGAACGGCGCCGCAAGGCCGGCACGCGCGTGGCCCTGCACCCGGTCAGCCGCGCCACGCTGGACATCCCCGTGATCCGGCAGGAGATCGAGGCGCGCGGACAGACCTACGGATACCGGTTGCTGGCCCGGGCAGAACAGGCGCCCGAGGGCTGGGCCCGCACGGTCATGGACCACGCGGGCGCGGCCGGCGGCTGCCTCCACGTCGAGGCCCTTCACAGCGCTGACGGCGTGCCCTTCGTGCTGGAGAACCGCTGGATCAGCCTGCCGACGGTGCCCGGCGCTGCCGAGCGCGATTTCGCGACGGTCAGCGCCAACGAATGGCTGCTGGCCACCGCCCCTTACACCCACGGCGATATCCGGTTCAGCGCCGGCACCGCCGACGCGGACACGGCGCGGCTGCTGGACTGCGCCGTCGGCGCCCCGGTCTTCGTGGTCAACCGCGTCACTTGGGATCATGATGCCCCCATCACCGCCGTCCGGCTAAGCTATGCGCCCGGTTACAGCGTGGAAACCCGCATCGGCACGCTGTCCTGAGGCACGAAACCACCCGCCCGGGCCGACACGCCGTGGCGGCAGGAGAACATCTTTTTTCCGAAAGGGCGGGCGCGGATTAATGGTGCTGCTGGGGAGGATTGAACTCCCGACCTCACCCTTACCAAGGGTGCGCTCTACCACTGAGCTACAGCAGCCCGCGTGGCGCGGTGATTAGACGCTTCGACCCGATCGTGCAAGCCTAATCTGGACCCTTTTTCCCGCCTGCTGTAAGGAGTAGCGCATGAAGAAAAACGAACCGCGCAATCAAGGCGACAAAACGGGCGAAAGCCGTGAGGACAGGCTGAAAGCCGCCCTCAAGGCCAATCTCGCACGACGCAAGGCGCAGACACGGGCGCGGGCCACGAACAAGCCCGGCAAGACGCCCGACAAGGGGTAGAGCGGATGGATTCGATCATCGTGCGGGGCAACGGCCCGCTCAAGGGGCAGATCCCCATCGCAGGGGCCAAGAATGCCTGCCTGACGCTGATGCCGGCCACGCTGCTCAGCGAGGAACCGCTGACGCTGACGAACGCGCCGCGCCTGTCGGACATCCAGACGATGGCGCATCTCCTGCAATCGCTGGGCGCCGAGGTGACGCAGATGCAGGACGGGCAGGTGCTGGCGCTGTCCAGCCACGCGCTGACAAGCCACGTGGCCGAGTACGACATCGTGCGCAAGATGCGCGCCTCGATCCTGGTGCTGGGTCCGCTGCTTGCGCGGGACGGCCACGCGGTGGTGTCGCTGCCCGGTGGGTGTGCGATCGGCGCGCGGCCCGTCGACCTGCACCTGCGCGCGCTCGAAGCCATGGGGGCCGAGCTCGAGCTCCGGGAGGGCTATGTTCACGCCCGCGCACCCGGCGGGCTCAGGGGCGGCACGGTCGAGTTTCCAATCGTCTCGGTCGGGGCGACGGAAAACACGCTGATGGCCGCAACGCTGGCCCGCGGCACGACCGTTCTGACGAACGCCGCGCAGGAACCCGAGATCGTCGATCTGGCGCGGTGCCTGCGCCGCATGGGCGCGCAGATCGAGGGCGAAGGCACACCGACGATCACCGTACAGGGCGTCGAACGGTTGCACGGTGCGACACACCCCGTCGTGCCCGACCGGATCGAACTGGGCACCTACATGCTGGCCCCGGCGATCTGCGGGGGCGAGGTCGAGTGCCTCGGCGGCCGTATCGAGCTGCTTGGCGCCTTCTGCGAGAAGCTCGACGACGCCGGAATCGCCATCGAGGAGACGAAGAACGGGATCATGGTGCACCGCCGGAACGGCCGGGTGAAATCGGTCGATGTCACCACGGCCCCCTTCCCGGGCTTCCCCACGGACCTGCAGGCGCAGATGATGGCGCTGATGTGCACGGCCGACGGCGTCAGCGTCCTCGAGGAGCGGATCTTCGAAAACCGGTTCATGCACGCCCCTGAACTTATGCGGATGGGCGCGCGGATCGACGTGCAGGGCGGCACCGCGACCGTGACCGGGGTCGAGCGGCTGAAGGGCGCGCCGGTGATGGCAACCGACCTGCGCGCCAGCGTGTCCCTGATCCTTGCCGGGCTGGCCGCGGAGGGGGAAACGGTGGTAAACAGGGTGTATCACCTCGACCGCGGCTATGAACGCGTCGAGGCGAAACTGGGCGCCGTGGGCGCCCGCATCGAGAGGGTGTCCGGCTGATGACCGAAGATGCCAGATTCGAGGACGGACGCGACGCGCCGCTCAACCTTGGCGCGTTCGATGACGACGACCTGCGGGTGATCTCCTCGCTGGCGCAGGACGCGGTGTTCCCGATCACGGAAATGACATGGCGACCCCGCGAACGCCGCTTCGCGCTACTGGTCAACCGGTTCCGCTGGGAGGATACGCGCCGTGGCGAGGGAACGCCCGAACGCGTTCAGTCCGTGCTGCTGGTGGACAACGTCCTGTCCGTGGCCAGCCACGGCATCGACCGCAACGACACGGACACCATCCTGTCGCTTCTGACGGTGACGTTCGAACCCGAGGACGAGTGCGGCGGCCACGTGCTGCTGACGCTTGCCGGTGACGGTGCGATCCGCCTGAACGTCGAAGCGCTCGAGGTCGGCCTGAGGGACGTGACGCGCCCCTACAGGGCGCCCTCGGGACGGGCGCCCTCTCACGATGACGACTCGTGACGGCGCCGCGCTAGTCCTGAATCGATTCCAGGTAATAGGCCAGCGACAGCACCCTGCCCCGCACGATCACCTCCGAGCCGTAAGGACCCGCGTTGTCGACCTGGCCGGTGAACCTGTCACCCCAGACGGGCATCGGGTAGCCGTGCCCGCGAATACCCTGCCGGCCGTCGATGGTGTGGATCACATCGAGCATCGGAAAGACACCGTCATTGGCCGCTGTCAGCCCTGTCAGCGGGGGAACTTTCACCGTCATCAGGTCGGCAAGCGGTCCGTCCCCGGCGCCGGTTTCGCCATGGCAGGACGCGCAATTGTTCATGTATTCGTCCTTGCCGGTCTCCTCCGCCAAGGCGGCCCCTGAAACGGCCATCCCGAAAAGCGCGGCGCATGCGGATGCTGCGAAGAATTTCATGGGACTCTCCCTGTAAGTTACGCGTGCCCTTCTTGTCCCGTGCGGCGGACGCGCGCGCATTAACCCCGGTCAATACGCCCGCTTGAGGCCCGGCGCGCATCGGTCTATGTGACACCCGTCCAAGGAGGTCTGCCATGCCCGTCACACTCGATGCGCGCGAACCCGGTTTCGAAACGGCGTTCGATGCGCTGCTGTCCGCCAAGCGCGAGGACGCGCCCGAAATCGACGAGGTGGTCGCTGCCATCATCGGCGACGTGCGCACGCGCGGCGATGCCGCCCTGATCGACCTGACCGAGCGGTTCGACCGCCTCGAGCTGACGCCCGAGGGACTCAGGTTCACGACCGAAGAGATCGACGCGCTGGTCGCGCAAGTCCCGATGGACCAGAAGCAGGCCCTGACCACCGCCGCCGACCGCATCCGGGCCTATCACGAAAGGCAGGTCCCCGAAGATGCCAGCTGGACCGATGCGGCCGGCGCCACGCTGGGCTGGCGCTGGCGCCCCGTGGGCGCGGCGGGGCTCTACGTGCCCGGCGGGCTTGCCTCCTATCCGTCGTCGGTGCTCATGAACGCGATCCCCGCCAAGGTGGCGGGCGTCGAGCGGCTGGCGATGGTCGTGCCGACCCCGGACGGCGTGGCGAACCCGCTGGTGATGCTGGCCGCCCGGATCGCCGGCGTGGACGAGATCTACCGCGTAGGCGGGGCCCAGGCGATCGCCGCGCTGGCCCACGGCACGCGGACCATTCCGCCCGTCGACAAGATCACCGGCCCCGGCAACGCCTACGTGGCCGCCGCCAAGCGGCAGGTTTTCGGCACGGTCGGGATCGACATGATCGCCGGCCCGTCCGAGATACTGGTGATCGCCGATGCCGACAACGACCCCGACTGGATCGCGCTCGACATGCTCAGCCAGGCCGAGCACGACGAAAGCGCGCAGGCCGTCCTGATCACCGATGACACGGATTTCGCGACGGCCGTGGCGGGCGCGATCGACCGTCGCCTCGAAACGCTGCAACGGCGCGACATCGCCGGGGCAAGCTGGCGCGACCACGGCGCGATCATCACGGTGGCGGATCTGGATGCGGCAGCCGGGCTGGCCGACCGGATGGCGCCCGAACATCTGGAACTCTGCGTCGCCGACCCCGAGGCGCTGGCGGACAGGATACACCATGCCGGCGCGATCTTCCTCGGTGGTTGGACGCCCGAGGCCATCGGCGACTATGTCGGCGGCCCCAACCACGTGCTGCCCACCGCCCGCTCGGCGCGGTTCTCGTCCGGGCTGAGCGTCATGGACTTCCTCAAGCGGACCACGCTGGCACGGATGACGCCCGAGGCCCTCAGGGCGGTGGGGCCGGCCGCCGAGACGCTGGCCAATGCCGAAAGCCTCGAGGCGCACGGGCTGAGCGTTCGCGCGCGGCTCGACAAGCTGAACGAGGGCTGAAACGACGCGCTCGCAGCGCGCGACCGGCAAAGGCGGCCAGCCGGTTGCAGCGCCGCGCCGGGCCGCCTAGCGTGGCGGGCAAGGAGGGCGGTGCCGTGGCCGAGGACAAGTTGCAAGACCCGGAGCTGCCGGCCGGCGCGATCGTGGCGACGCACGCGCTGGCCGAAGGGCAGGTGCGGCGCAATGACGGGGTCGTGCTGAACCCGGCGGCGAAGAACCCGTGGTACGTGCTGGCGACCATCGCGGGGGAGTACGAGACCACCGAGCCCGTCGCTCCCTTCGACGACCTCGCCGCGCGGAACCGGCGGTTCTGGAACGGCTGGGCCTGCGCGGAGATGGACGACGCGGCCCGCGCGGCGCTGGCGGAGGAGTTGGGCGTGCCGGCGGCTGAGGTGGCGCCGCTGAGTGCGGCGGAGCGGCAAACGCTGGAAGCCGAATTCGCCCGGCGGCTGGGGCCTGACGTGCCGATCCCGAACCCGTCGGACAGAATCGACTGCAGGGAGACGCATTTTCCCGTCGCGCTTGTCATGCAGGGCTGCGTTTTTCCCGGGTTCACCACTTTCAGCGACACGCATTTTGCCGGGACTACCATTTTTTTCAAGGCGCACTTTGCCGGGCCTGCCCACTTCAGAGGCACACATTTCGCAGACCGTGCATTCTTCCAGGCCGCGTATTTTGCTGACTACGCGGACTTTATTTGCCACGCGCATTTTAACAAGCGTGCCGAGTTCCGTGCTGCGCATTTCGCCGGGCCTGCCTTTTTCGATGATGCCCATTTCGCGGACCATGCCGTCTTTAACACCACGCATTTTGGCGGGTCTGCCCGTTTTAAGGCCGCGCATTTTGACGGGCCGGCCGATTTTTCGAACGGGGCTTTCAAGTCCAAAACCGTGTTTGCCGGTGCGGAGTTCGAGAGATGGGCGCCGAAATTCCACCACCGCGAGATGCACCACGACACGAGTTTTACAACCGAGCGAAATAACTGGCCGAAGCCCACGAAAGACAACGCCGATGACGGCAAGCGAGCCTATACACGGCTGCGCCAGATCGCGGCGGAGGCGCACAACCCCGATGACGAGCATTTCTTCCTGCGGCAGGAGATGCGGTGCAAGCGGGTATTGGCGGACCGGTTTCACAAGCTGCTGTTCTGTCTTTACAGCCTGATTTCGGATTACGGTTACAGCGTGGCGCGGCCGGCGGCGGGGCTGGCCCTTTCGTGGCTTTTGCCAGGCTTTGCCTACCTGTTTCATTTCGCCGCCGGGATCATCGCCGGGACGGCGCCGGTGAGTATCCTCGGCCCCTTCGGTCTGTCATTCGCGAACCTGTTCGCCTTCCTCGGGCTCCGCCGGCTCTATTTTACCCATGTGCTGAAGGACCTGCCCGGCTGGCTGCAGGCCCTTGCCGGGGCGCAGACGGTGGCGGGGGTGGTGCTGCTGTTCTTCCTCGGCCTCGGGCTGCGCAACCGGTTCCGGTTGCATTGAGCGGGGCGCGCGGGGTGCCCGTCCGGCCGCTCCGCGAAACGCCCTACCTGGGCGCGCGGGCCACGGCGACGCAAAAACGCCCCGCGTGGTCGCGGGGGCGCATTGCCCCGGCAGGGGCGCTGCGCTAGGGAAGACCCAGCCGAAGCGAAAGGCCATCCCATGAGCCGCATAAGCCATATCGAACTGGACGACGCAAACCTGCCCCCGCCGACCCCCGAGATCGAGCAGGAGCGCAAGGTGGCCATGTTCGACCTTATCGAGGAAAATTCCTTCAGCCTGCCGAACCGCGACGACCGCGTGGTGCCCGATGGCCCCTACCGCGTCGCGCTTTCCATCCGTGACAAGCGGCTCGTCTTCGACATCCGCACCGAGAACAGCGAGCCCGCGGCGGAATTCCACCTGTCGCTCAGCCCGTTCCGGCAGGTGGTCAAGGATTACTGGGCGATCTGCGAAAGCTATTTCGATGCGGTCAAGAACATGCCGCCCAGCCAGATCGAGACCATCGACATGGCTCGGCGCGGCATCCACAACGAAGGGGCGCGGATCCTCGAGGAGCGCCTCGAAGGCAAGGCACAGGTGGACAGCGACACGGCGCGGCGCCTTTTCACCCTGATCTGCGTGCTGCATTTCGGGGGCTGACGGGGTGGTCTGCGATCTTCCGCAGTCTGTGCTTTTCTGCTGCGACCACAATGCCGTGCGTTCCCCGATGGCCGAGGGCATCATGAAGAAGTTCTACGGCTCGGATACCTATGTGCAATCCGCCGGCGTGAAGGGCGACATGGAAATCGACGGTTTCTCGATCGCCGTCTGCGAGGAGATCGGCGTCGCGCTGGCCCGCCACCGCACGCGCAGCTTCGACGAGATGGAACAATGGGGCGACGACCTGTCCTCGTTCGACCTCATCGTGGCGCTGAGCCCGGCAAGCCAGCGGCGCGCGCTGGAACTCACGCGGGTCTTTCACCTCGACGTGCTCTACTGGCCGATCATGGACCCGACCGGGCTGGGCGAGACGCGCGAGGCCAAGCTCGACGCCTATCGCCAGACCCGGGACCAGATCATTTCCCACCTCAAGCAACGCTGGGGCGACCCGAGGGAGACGGAATGAACGCGACAGTCAAAGCCTATTTCGACGCCTTCGCCCGCGGTGACGTGCCGGCCATGCTGGCCTGCCTGTCCGAAGACGTGGCGCATCACGTGAACGAGGGGCGGATGCGCCACGGCAAGGAGCTTTTCCAGCGCTTCTGCGAGCACATGAACCGCTGCTACCGCGAGGAACTGACCGACATGGTGATCTTCGACGTCGAGGGCGGCACCCGCGCGGCCGCGGAATACGTGGTGACCGGCACGTATATCGAGACCGATGACGGCCTGCCCGAAGCCCGCGGCCAGACCTACCGCCTGCCGGCAGGGTCTTTCTTTTCGCTGGAAAACGGGCTGATCACCCGTGTCGTCACCTATTACAACCTTGCCGACTGGCAGCGGCAGGTCACGTCATGACGCGGGTGGCACGGCTGACCGGCCCCGCGCTTTCGGCGGCGCTTGACGACGTGGCGCGACTGCGGATCGAGGTGTTCCGCGCCTGGCCGTACCTGTATGACGGGTCGGCGGCCTATGAACGTGACTACCTGAAAACCTACGAGGACAGCACCGACGCCATCGTGGTCGGGGCGTTCGACGACGACAGGCTGATCGGCGCGGCGACCGGGACGCCGATGGAGGATCACGCCGAGGATTTCGCCGCTGCCTTCGACGGACGGGACATCGACCTGCGCGACATTTTCTACTGCGCCGAGAGCGTGCTGCTGCCGCAATACCGCGGCCGTGGCATCGGGCACGCCTTTTTCGACGCGCGCGAGGCTCATGCCCGCGACCTCGGCCGGCGGTACAGCGCTTTCTGCGGTGTCGTGCGGCCGGCGGCGCACCCGTTGAAACCCGACGGGTATCAACCGCTCGATCCGTTCTGGCGCAAGCGCGGCTACGCCCCGGTCGAGGGGGCGGTCGCGCATTTCCGCTGGAAGGATATCGACCAGCCGGCGGAAACCGACCACCCGCTGCAATTCTGGATGCGGCGGTTGTGACGCGGGCGGGGTGCCTACGGCCCCGGCAGGGCATCACGGGATCACCGGCATCCCGCGCGGCCCCGGCGGACGCCTTCGGCGAGGGTATTTCAACCGAGAAGAAACGCCGGCGCCGGGTCCCCGAAGATCGGGCGTGTGAGGATCGGCGCGCGCGGGGGCCGGCGTGGTAAGCGCGCGGGACACGGACCAGACGTTGGCGGCGCGCCTGGTGACATCGCTTCAGGCCGCGCTCGGCAGCTATGCCCCCGACCCGGCAACGGCCATCGCCGCGGATGCGGACGGCGCCGTGCAAGGGCTGTCGGTGGTGGACCTCTCGGCCTACCTGCCGACGGATACGCGCGACCGGATCACGCCTGCCGGGGTCTTCGAGGGCGGGACGCGCTTCGTGTCGGACATCGCGCTCGAACATCCGGATGTCCCGGCGCTGGCCGCGGATCTCGGGCTGGCGGCCGGGCCCGCCGCGCTGCAGGCCGCGACCGTTTTCATGGACCGCCAGCCGGCGGAGGCGGTGGCGTTGCGCGGCGACGGCAGCGGGCTGGCCGGCCGGGGCACGCTCTACCTGGGGCTGCGGGGCTCCGACAACCTTGTGGATGCGGCCCTCGGCGGACAGGCATGGACGGGCGCCGGGCAGGCCGCGTATTTCCGGATGCTGGCCCCGTTTTTCGAGGCCGCGCGCGCCTATGCCGCGGCGCAAGGGATCGAGCGGATCGTCGTGACGGGCCACAGCCTTGGCGGCGCGATGGCGGATCTCTTCGCGGTTCTGGTGGCGCCCCGATGGCGGCGCGATTTCGAGGTGGAAAGCGTATCCCTGGGCTCGCCCGGATTGGCGCCCGACGTGCTGACCGCGCTGGCGGCACCGGACGCCGATCCGCCCGTATCGGGGTCGGACGGGCCGGTTGCACGCCCTGCCGGGCATCTCGATCTTGTCAATCTCGGGGATCCGGTGCCGTTTCCCGCGACGCTGCCCGATTACGCGCCGGCGCGGCTGCTGGCGGACAACACCCCGCTGGCCGGCGCCGTCCGGTTCGACCAGGTGGCCGTTGACGGGGGCGCGGCCGACGTGACGGGCCCCCTCTTCGGGCCGGCGCATGATCCGTTTCTCTATGCCGAGGCGGCGCGTGCCTTTGCCGTGGCGCATCCCGAGGCGCAGGCAATGGCGGATCTTGCGGGCAAGGCCGCGATCGTTGGCGCGGCGGAGGGCGATGATTTCCTGGCGGCGCGCGGGGCGGCGACGGTGGTGCTGGGACTTGGCGGCGCGGACACCCTGCGCGGCGGAGCCGACCCCGACCGCCTGCTTGGCGGCGCGGAGACCGACATCGCGGGCGGTGCCGTCGGCGACGACACGATCAAGGGCGACGGCGGGCACGATTCCCTGGGCGGTGGCCCGGGACGCGACAGGATCATGGCCGGGGCCGGTGATGACGCGGTCGGCGGCGGGCTGGGCAATGACCGGATCGATGGCGGGGTGGGTGATGATTTCCTCGCCGGGGGCGGTCGCGATGACACGCTCGACGGGGGCGATGGCGATGACCGGCTCAACGCGGGACCGGGCAACGATGTGCTAACCGGAGGGCCCGGTGCGGATGTATTCGTTTTCCGTACGCATGGCGGCTGCGAGCGGGATGTAGTGACCGATTTCGACCCGGCCCGCGACAAGGTTCTGCTCGACGCGGCCGCTATCCCGGCCCTGCACGCAACGGCCGCCGGCACGCGACTGAGCCTGCCAGATCGCGACCTGTTGCTGCTGGACATGTCCCCGGGCGAGCTCGGCGCCGGGGATTTCCTGCTGACCGGGGGCTGACAGCCCGGCAAACGAAAAGGCCCGGATTGCCCCGGGCCCTTCGAGCGGTATGCGTCACCGGCGAGGTCGGCCGCTCAATGCAGCTTGGTATCGACGTCCGAGATGGCCGAGTCGATCAACTTGTTCGCCTCGGTGGCGGACATCTGTTTCGCGATGACTTCGCGCGCCGCCGCGACCGCGATATCGACGGCCTGGTCGCGCACTTCCTTGACGGCACCGGCCTCGGCCGAGGCGATCTGGTCTTCCGCGGCCTTCATCCGGCGCGCGATCGAGTCCTTGAGATCTTCCTTGGCCTGTTCCCCCGCCTCGGCCGCCTCCTGCTTGGCATGGGCGACGATGCGTTCGGACTGGGCCTGCACCTCTTTCTGCTTGCGCTCGTAGCCGGCCAGCAGGGCCTGGGCTTCCTCGCGCAGGGCGCGTGCCTCGTCCAGCTCGGACTTGATGCCCTCGGCCCGCTCGTCCAGCTTGCGGCCCAGCCGGCCGGGCACCTTGAAATACACCAAAACCGCGATGAACAGCAGGAACGCGATCAGCACCACGAAGTTCGTGTTGCCCAGCGAGAAGAACGGGCCGGATGCCGCAAAAGCGGGGCTGGCTGACGTCAGGGCGATCAGGGTGGCAAGACTGCGTTTCATATCCCTTATCCCTTCATCTGCCGGTCAACGGCCGCGGTGACGGTTTTCTTGTCGGCCTTGGCCCCAAGGGCGGACACAAGCTCGGTCGCGGTGTCATGCGCCACGTCCTTGACCGCGTCAAGCGCGCTGGCGCGGATTTCCGCGATCCGCTTCTCGCTCTCGGCGGATTTCGCCGCGATCTCGGCATCGGCCTTGGCGGTTGCCTCGTCGAGGTCGGCCTTGATGTCGGCCTTGGCCGCGGCGATTATTTCCTGCGCCTCGGCGCGGGCATCGGCCAACGCCTTGTTATAAGCTTCCTCGGATTCCTCCGCCTTTACCTTGAGGTCTTCGGCGGCGGCAAGATCGTTGGTGATCGTCCCCTGACGTTCGGCCAGCACGGATGCGATCCGCGGCAGCGCGATACGCGACAGGATGAAGTAGATCACGACCAGCGTGACGATCAGCCAGAAAATCTGGTTGCCTATCCAGTCGCCGCAGAGTTGCGGCAGACCGATGGCGCCGCCCGCACTGTCGACGCAGGCACTGGTGGTTTCGTGCGTTTCGGTCGCCATGTCGTCCTCCTGATGGGAACTTTCCGTTTACACCGGGCGGCGGCATGACGCCGCCCCCCGGCCGTAAGGATCAGGTTCCGCGAGGATCAGACGGCAAACATCAGCAGAAGCGCGACGAGGAACGAGAAGATCCCCAGCGCTTCCGCGAACGCGATACCGATGAACATGGTTGCGGTCTGGCCACCGGCCGCCGACGGGTTGCGCAGGGCACCCGACAGGAAGTTGCCAACCACGTGCCCCACACCGAGAGCCGCGCCGCCCATGCCCGTGCAGGCCAGACCGGCGCCGATGTAAGCACCCATTTGAACGATGTCGCCTTCCATTTCGATTCTCCTTACGTTGGAATTTGCGTTGTTTCGTGTGGACTGTCGGCAGCCGGAACCACCGGTTTCTCGGGGGCGGGCACGGGGCCCGCCGATGATGAGGTCAGTGCGCGGGGTGAAGCGCGTCCTTGAGGTAGACGCAGGTCAGGATGGTGAACACGTAGGCCTGAATGAACGCCACCAGCAGCTCCAGCGCGTAGATCGCGGTGATCGCGAGGATGGAAAGCGGTGTCACGAGGATACCGACGCCGGTGGAGATCAGAACCAGCGGTGCGAAGGCGGCAAAGACCTTGATCACCGCGTGCCCCGCCATCATGTTGCCTGCAAGACGGATGGAGTGGCTGACCGGGCGGACGAAGTACGAGATCACCTCGATCAGCGCGAGGATCGGCCGCAGCGGCAGGGGCGCCGAGCTGATCCAGAACAGCCCGAGGAAGCCTGACCCGTGCTTGACGAAGCCGAGAACCGTCACCGACACGAAGACCAGCAGCGCCAGCACGGCCGTCACGGCGATGTGACTGGTCGTCGTGAACGCCCCCGGAAGCAGGCCGAGGAAGTTGGCGATGACGATGAACATGAACAGGGTCATGATGTAGGGGAAATACGGCAGCGCGTCCTTGCCGGCCACGTCCTCGACCATCTTGCGGATGAAACCGTAGGCCAGTTCGGCCACCGACTGGGTACGGGTGGGCACCGTCGCGCGCTTCGACGCGCCCAGCACCAGAAGCGCGAAGATCGCCAGCACCGACAGCGCCATCCACAGCGTCACGTTGGTGACCGTGAACAGCCCGACCGGGCCATCCCCGAAAAGCGGCTCGACGATGAACTGATCCATTGGGTGGAAAACAAGCCCTCCACCGTCTGCGTAGTCGGCACCGTTCGCTTCAGTCGCCATTTTTCACCCTCTTCTCGCCGCCCGTGCCGGGCGTGTCATCCGCCGCCTCGTCGGCCCCATCGTCGGTTTGCTGCATCTCCCGCGCGCTGCGCATCATCGTCTTGATGCCCGCGGCGAGACCCAGCAATGTGAACAGCACGAGGAAGATGGGCAACGTGCCCAGCAGGCTGTCCAGCCCGTACCCCATGCCGAAACCGATCAGCAGACCGGCCACAAGTTCGATCACCATCCGCCAGGCGTGCTGCGCTTGGCTGTAATGGCTTTCCTGGTGGGGCGGCGGCGCTTGCTTTCCCTTTATGTCGTCGATACGCCTTTGCAGCTCTATCAGGCGCTCGCTTTTGTCAGGGTCGGCCACCTTCTGCCCCTCCGGAACGGTTGCGCTTTTGCTATGCGCAGGCGCGCCCCGAGTCAAGCGCGCTTCGCACGCCGCAGAAATTACTATAGGTAATTGTTTTATTTATTTATTTTACACTCACACCCGGCCGGCGCAGACTGCCGCGGCCACCCGTACGGCGCGATCCGCCGCATTTGCCATATTCAACCATACGGTTGATCTTGGGCGGCACCGCGGCGTAATGAACGGACATGAGCCATGACCTCGACACCGTTTTCCATGCCCTGGCCGATCCGACGCGCCGCGCGATCCTCGCCATGCTGCTGGAAGATGACATGGCCGTGACGGATGTCGCCGACCCTTTCGAGATGAGCCTCGCCGCCGTGTCGAAGCACCTGACGATCCTGACCCGCGCAGGCTTGATCACGCAGGAGCGGCGCGGGCGGGTGAAATGGTGCAAACTGGATCCCGACGCGCTGCGCGAGGCCAGCATCTGGATGCAGGGGTTCGGCC
This sequence comes from Roseovarius halophilus (ex Wu et al. 2025), assembly GCF_047086965.1. Classification (NCBI taxonomy): domain Bacteria; kingdom Pseudomonadati; phylum Pseudomonadota; class Alphaproteobacteria; order Rhodobacterales; family Roseobacteraceae; genus Roseovarius; species Roseovarius halophilus (ex Wu et al. 2025). The sequence continues at coordinate 13,580 of NZ_JBKOTX010000069.1, forward strand.
AGTTCGAGCCCGTCAACCTCGACGCCTTCGAGCGGTTCCTCGCGAAGGAGCTGCCGGACACCTGACCGAACACCTGACAGGCCGGCCGCCCGCTCAGCCCGCCGGGTGCTCGTCCTTGAGAAGCATGAAAAGCGCGACGGCCGTCAGGGCGACGCCGCCCAGCACGATGCCGCGCGGCAGACCGTGGCCGAGCGCCGCCTGCCAGCCGATCACCCATGTCGGCGTGAGGTACGTGTAGGCCATGACCTTGGCGCTCGGCAGTCGCAGCGACGCGTATTGCAGCAGCACGAAGGTGATCGCCGTGGCGAAAACCGCCGTGTAAAGGATGGTGATCCAGACGATCGGCGGCAGCGCCGCCCAGTCGGTCGCGGCGATGTCGCGCCAGCCCGTCAGCACCAGCAGCACGGCCGCCCCCGCCATCGCCCCGAAGGAAAAGACCACCAGCGGCTCCCCCCGGTTCAGCTTGCGCACGAGCGGGGTATAGAACGCGTGGGCCGTGCAGCCCAGCAGGTAGATCAACTCGCCCCGCCCCATCTGCAGGGCCAGCAGCGCGCCGGGATCACCGCGAAAGATCACCCACAACGCGCCCGCCCCGCCGACCAGCAGGGCCAGCGCCATGCGCCGCGTCGTGATCTGGCGCAGCAGCACGTACCCGAAGACGCCCGAGATGATCGGCGTCAGCGTGAAGACGGCCGCCGCCGAAACCGGCGCGGCCGTCTTGAGCGCCTCGAACATCAGCACGAAGTAGATCCCCATCGACCCGCCCATCAGCAGGTAGCGCCACGGCGCCGCGAAAGCCGTACGCGGCAGCCCCGTTCGGATCTGCGCCAAGCCGCCGACCAGCAGGGCGGCGATCACGAAGCGCACGGCGTTCAGCGCCGTCGGCGCGATGTGATTGGCCACCATCCCCCCGAGCGCGAAGGAGCCGGCCACCAACCCCGAAAAGGCCAGCATGGCCAGATGACCGCGAAGGACCGGCGTCACAACGCCTCCCACGTCTTGGACCGTTCCTTGAGAAAGCTCAGGAACGCCTGCACCTTCGTCGTGCGGTGCAGGTCCATGTGCGTGACCAGCCACAGCGGTGCCGCCCATTCCGGCCGCGGCTCTATGATCTGCTCCAACCCGCCGATCTCGGCCGCCTGCAATTGCGACATGAACCCGATGCCCGCCCCCTCGGCGATGGCGCGGCGCTGCGCGTGCATGTCACCGCTGCGGAAGATGATGCGGTCGGCCGGCACCGTCTCGCGCAGCCACTTGGCGAAAGGTGCGCGCGAATTCGGGTCGTCCGCGCTGACGAAACGGTGCGCGCCGAATTCCGCCTCCGATGCCGGGCGGCCGTGGCGCGCGGTATAGGTCTCGCTGGCATAAAGCGCGAAGCGCTGCTCGAAGAACGGTTGCACCACGTTGTCCGGCTGTTCCGGCGCGCTGCCCGCGCGCAGGGCGACATGCGCCTCGCCGTATTCCAGCCGGAACAAGCGGTCCCCGGTCAGGTAACGCACCACGAGGTCGGGGTAATCACGCTGGAAATCGGTCAGGACCGGCACCAGCAGATGGCTCAGCCCGCCCAGCGACGTGACCACCAGCTCGCCCGAGACATCGTTGCCGCGCCCCCGGATGCGCCCCGAAAGCTGGCTGAACTGGTCGTCCGTGGCCTGCGCGACGCGCAACAGGTCCTCGCCCGCCTCGGTCGGGGTATAGCCCCGCGCGTGCCGCTGGAACAGCTTGACGCCCAGCCGCTCCTCCAGCGCGTCGATATGGCGGATGACAGTGGCGTGATGCACGCCCAGCACCTCCGCCGCGCCGCTCACCGTGCCGATCCGTGCGACATTGTAGGCGGTCTTGACCTCGTCCCAGCTTTCCATGGCTTTCACCCTCCGAATGCGGGCAGGCCCGCGATGTCCCCCCGGGCAAACACGTCACGCGAAGGGCCTGTCCGCCGCCGCTGGCGCGGCGCGGACCGTCAAAATTCCAGCCAGCCCGGCCGGCACCCGAACCGTGCCAGCACGTCCAGCAGCGCATCCGGCGACAGCGCGACCGTCCGGTCGTTGACCAGCGGATGCACGTGCACGACCGACGCCGCGCCGATCGCCGCGTCCATCCAGAGACGAACGTCACTGTCCACCCCTGTCACCATTGCCAGCGGGCTCACCGCGCCGGGGCGCACACCGAGGTGCTGCATCAACCGCTCGGGCGAGCCGAAACTGACACCGCCCGCGCCGATCATCCGACCCAGCGCCTTCAGGTCCACGTCCCGGTCCTGTTCCAGCACGACGAGGTGATTGCGCTTCTTCTTGTCGCGCAGGTAGAAGTTCTTGACGTGAACGGCGCCGGGCCTGTCCGGGATCACGGCCCCCTGCACGGTCCTGGCGTCCGCCACCGTCCGCAGCGGCACGTGTTCGTGCAGGTCGTGCGGCACGCCCCACGCGCGCAGCCGCGCCAGAAGCGCGTCGGAACTCACCGGCAGGCTGTCCTGGTGCGCCGTTGTCGCGTCCGCCATGCTGTTCTCCTTGTTCGCTCCCCGCGTGTTTCTCCCTTTCGGCGCGCCGACGCAACCCTTGCGGCGGCCGTCCCATGCGCGGGGCTTGACTCCCCCGGCCGCCGGCCCTAGACGCAAGGCAGCTTCCGGAAGTGTACAAGGCTTCCGGTCCCTTGGCCCCGTGCCGGGATCGCCCCCCACCAGCGAGTTTCGCCCGTGGGGGTCTTTATGCATTGAACCGCCGCCCCTACTTTCGGGAGGCATGACAGCAACCGGCACAGGAGGCCCGGAAGATGTTTGAAAACCTGTCCGAACGGCTCTCCGGCGTCTTCGACCGGCTGACCAAGCAGGGTTCGCTCTCCGAGGAGGACGTCAAGACGGCCCTGCGCGAGGTCCGCGTCGCGCTTCTCGAGGCCGACGTCTCGCTGCCCGTTGCGCGGGATTTCATCAAGAAGGTGCAGGATCAGGCCACCGGGCAGGCCGTCACCAAGTCCGTCACGCCCGGCCAGCAGGTCGTCAAGATCGTGCATGACGCGCTGGTCGAGACACTGACCGGCGCCGAGGACCCCGGCGCGCTCAAGATCGACAACCCGCCGGCGCCGATCCTGATGGTCGGCCTGCAGGGGTCGGGCAAGACGACGACCACCGCCAAGCTGGCCAAGCGCCTGCACGAAAAGGACGGCAAGCGCGTGCTGATGGCCTCGCTCGACGTCAACCGCCCCGCCGCGATGGAGCAGCTCGAAATCCTCGGCCGCCAGATCGGGGTCGACACGCTGCCCATCGTCAAGGGCGAGGGCCCGGTCGCCATCGCCAAGCGCGCGCGGACGCAGGCATCGCTGGGCGGCTACGACGTCTACATGCTCGACACCGCGGGCCGCCTGCATATCGACGAGGAACTGATCCGGCAGGCCGCGGACGTGCGCGACGCGGTCTCGCCGCGTGAAACGCTCCTGGTCGTGGACGGGCTGACCGGGCAGGACGCGGTCAACGTCGCCACCGAGTTCGACGACAAGATCGGCGTGTCGGGCGTGGTCCTCACCCGGATGGACGGCGACGGGCGCGGCGGCGCGGCGCTGTCGATGCGCGCGGTGACGGGCAAGCCAATCCGCTTCGTCGGCACCGGCGAGAAGACGGACGCGATCGAGGCGTTCGAACCCGAACGCATCGCTGGCCGCATCCTCGGGATGGGCGACATCGTCAGCCTCGTGGAGAAGGCGCAGGAAACCATCGAGGCCGAACAGGCCGAGCGCATGATGAAGCGCTTCCAGAAGGGTCAGTTCAACATGAACGACCTCAAGATGCAGCTTGAACAGATGCAGAAGATGGGCGGCATGGAAGGCGTGATGGGCATGATGCCGGGCATGGGCAAGATGGCCAAGCAGATGGAAAGCGCGGGCGTGGACGACCACATCCTCAACCGGCAGATCGCGCTCATCCAGTCGATGACGAAAAAGGAACGCGCCAATCCCAAGCTGCTTCAGGCGTCACGCAAGAAACGCATCGCCCGGGGCGCCGGGCTGGAGGTCAGCGAGCTCAACAAGCTGCTCAAGATGCACCGCCAGATGGCCGACATGATGAAGAAGATGGGCAAGGGCGGCATGATGAAAGAGGCCATGAAGGGCATGTTCGGCAAGGGCGGCACCCCCGCCCCCGAGGACATGGCCCAGGGCATGGACTCCAAGGCGCTGGAACAGGCCGCCAAGCAGATGGGCGGCGGGATGCCGGGCATGGGCGGCGGCAAGGGCCTGCCCCCGGGCCTCAGCGGTTTCGGCAAGAAGAAATGACCGACTTGTCCCTGCCCGGCCCCGAACGTCCCCGCCGGCGGGTCCCGGCCTCCAGACCGGCACCCGCGGCATCACCGCGCCCCGTCCCGGAGACACGCGCATGACCCTTACGCTCGACATTCCCCGGCTGGAAACGCCGCGGCTGGTCCTGCGCGGCCCGGAAACGTCGGACTTCGACCCGCTGGCCGCCTTCCTGACCGACGAGGCCCGCGCCTGGGGCTTCGGCGCCGAGAAGAACCGGTCCAAGGCATGGCGCTGGTTCGCCTGTTCCATCGGGCACTGGGCGCTCCGGGGGTACGGCTATTTCACGATGGAATGGAAGGAAACCGGCGACCCCTGCGGCATCACCGGTATCTGGAACCCCGAAGGCTGGCCCGAACCTGAAATCGGCTGGGTCGTCTACGAGGGCTTCGAGGGCCGCGGGATCGCCTACGAAGGCGCCGAGCGTGCGCGCCGGTGGGCCTACGAGGAACTGGGGCTGACCACGCTCACCTCGAACATCGTGCCCGGCAACGACCGCTCGGTCGCGCTGGCCGAGCGGCTGGGCGCATGGTTCGAACGCGACTACGACAACGTCGAGATGGGCGCCGAGCAGCTGTTCCGCCACCCCGGCCCCGCCGAGCTGGGCATGACGCTCGGCGATGACGACGGCAGCCCGGAGGCCTACGCGTGACCGTCCGGCTCAGCGGGACACCGGCGCTCGAAACCGGGCGACTCACCCTGCGCGCCCCCGGCCCGCAGGACTGGGACGCATGTGCCGCCTTTCTCTGCTCGGACCGTGCGCGCCACCTTGGCGGGCCCCATACCCGGCCCGACGCATGGCGCAGTTTCGGCCACCTTGTCGGGCATTGGGTGCTGCGCGGCTACGGCATGTTCGTCTTTTGCCTGAAGGGCAGCGACGCGGCGCTCGGCGCCGTCGGGCCGCTCTATCCCGAGGGCTGGGCCGAGCCCGAGATCGGCTGGTCCGTCTGGTCCAAGGCGCACGAGGGCAAGGGCTATGTCGCCGAGGCCGCGGCGGCGGCCCGCGACCATGCCTTCGTCGGGCTGGGCTGGACCACGGCTGTCAGCTACATCGACGCGGACAACACCCGCTCCATCGCGCTGGCCGAACGGTTGGGCTGCCGCTACGACGCGGACGCCGCGCTGCCCGCCCTGCCCAACTGGGAGGGCACGCTTGTCTACCGCCACCCCGCACCGGGGGATACGTGATGCCGACGACGAACATTCCCCGGCTCGAAACCCGGCGCCTCGTGCTGCGCGGCCCCGAGCCGCAGGACTACCCGAATTTCAAGGCGACGTTCAGTTCCTACCGTTCGCGCTTCATGGGCGGGCCGCTCAATGCCTACGAGGCGTGGATGCTGTACGCCGCCGAGATCGGGCACTGGCAGATCCGGGGCTACGGCATGTGGATGATCCACGACAGGGAAACCGACGCGACGCTGGGCATGGCCGGCGGCTGGTACCCCGCCAAGTGGCCCGAGCGCGAGATCGCGTGGATCATCTGGCCCGAGAAGGCCGGGAAAGGCTACGCGCTCGAAGCCACCGACGCGGTGCGCCGCCACCTCTACGGGCCGATGGGCTGGGACGGCGCGGTCAGCTACATCGACCCCAAGAACCTCGATTCGATCCGGCTTGCCGAGCGTCTGGGCTGCGTCAAGGACAAGACAGCGGCAACCATCGACGGCAACGACGCCGTCTACCGCCACCCCTCGCCCGAAACGCTGAAGTCCGGCCAGATCGCCGACGGGATCGAACTGGAAATCAGCCATTACTGCGATCCGCTCTTCAAGCCGAAAGGAATGCCCGTTGACTGACGCCGCCGCCCGCGCCGCCGAGCTTCTGCAAGAGCATCGCGAAAGCATCGACAGGCTTGACGCGATCCTTGTCTACACGCTGGGCGAACGCTTCAAGCACACGCAGGCCGTGGGCCGGCTCAAGGCCCGTCACGACCTTCCCCCGTCCGATCCCGACCGCGAAGCGGCACAGATCGCGCGGCTCGAAGACCTGGCGAACCGGGCCGATCTCGACCCGGAATTCGCCAAGAAGTTCCTGAACTTCATCATCGCTGAAGTCATTCAGCACCACCAGAGACACCAGTCCTAGAGTGGGCCGATGGCCCACCCAACCCGCCATTGAAGGAGACAGACAAATGGCCATGAAAATCAGACTTGCCCGCGGCGGTTCCAAGAAACGCCCGCATTACTCGATCGTCGCCGCCGACAGCCGGATGCCGCGGGACGGCCGATTCCTTGAAAAGCTGGGCACCTACAACCCGCTTCTGCCCAAGGACAGCGAGCATCGCGTCAAGATGGACGTCGAGCGCATCAAGTACTGGCTCGACCAGGGCGCACAGCCCTCCGACCGCATCTCGCGCTTCCTCGAAGCCGCGGGCGTGCTCGACAAGAAGGAGCGATCCAATCAGCAGAAGGCCCAGCCCGGCAAGAAGGCCCGGGAACGCGCCGAGGAAAAGGCCGAGAAAGCAGCCGCCGCGGCCGGGTCGCCCGCCGCCGAGGCGGCCAAGGGCTGAGGCGCGACGGGCGCCGCCATGTCACGCTTCCCCCCCGATTTCCAGGCCGACCTGCGCGACCTGATGAAATGGCGCCGCGACGTGCGCCATTTCAACACTGCGCCGGTGGAGGAGGCGCTGCTGCGGGACTGTCTCGACAGTTTCCTGCTGGCGCCCTCCGTCGGGCTGAGCGAACCGTGGCGGGTGATCCGCGTTGAAAGCGCGGGCGCGCGCCGCGCGGCGCTGGACAATTTCAGCGCCGCAAATGACCGGGCGCTTGCGGGATATGACGGCGACAGGGCGCAGCACTACAGTCGGCTGAAACTCTCCGGCATGACCGAGGCACCGGTGCAACTGGCGGTGTTCTGTGACGAGGAAACAGGCAAGGGCGCCAGTCTCGGGCAGCTTACCATGCCCGAGATGCGCCGCTATTCGGTGGTCGGCGCGATCACCCATTTCTGGCTGGCCGCGCGGGCGCGCGGGCTGGGCGTGGGCTGGGTGTCGATCCTCGATCCTGACAGGCTGGCGCGCGACCTCGACGTGCCCGGCGCATGGGCGCTGGTCGCCTATCTCTGCGTGGGCTGGCCCGCGGCGGACACCGACACGCCCGAACTGGAACGCGTCGGCTGGGAAGACCGGCGCGGCACCCTGCCGATGGAGACACGCTGAGATGCGCCGCCCCGTTCGCACGCTTTTCCTGATGGCCCTCGTCTTTGCCGCCGGGGTCGTCTTCGAACGCCGCCAGCACGGCCAGCGCTGCGCCGAGGCCGGCGGTCACGTCGCCGCGGGGCTCTGCCGGGGGGCGACGGGATGAGCGGCGACGGCGAAAGGGTCTGCGTGGGCGCGATCGCGGGCGCCTACGGCACGCGCGGCGAGGTCCGGCTCAAGAGCTTCACCGCCACCCCCGAGGACATCGCCGGCTACGGCCCGCTCTCGACGGAGGACGGCACCCGCAGCTTCGACGTCACGCTGACCGGGCAGATCAGCAACGGCTTCAGCGCGCGCCTGTCCGACGTGCGCAGCAAGGAGGCGGCCGACACGCTGCGCGGCAACCGCCTCTACCTCGACCGGGCGCGCCTGCCCGCCCTGCCGGATGACGAGTTCTACCATGCCGACCTGATCGGGCTCGAGGTGGTGGATACCGGCGGCACGGTCCTGGGCCGCGTCAAGGCGGTGCTCAACCACGGCGCGGGCGACCTGCTCGAAATCCACGGCCCCGGCCTGCGCGCCACCGTCCTGCTGCCCTTCACGCGCGCGGCGGTGCCGACCGTCGATCTGGCCGCCGGCCGCATCGTCGCCGACCCGCCCGACGGCCTGTTCTGAAACGGCGCCGCGGCTTGCCACGCGGCGTCCGGCCCGCTATGGCCTGCCCGCATGAGCGACACGCCCCGATCCCACGGCCGCAAGTCCATCTCGGCCAGCCTGACCCCGCAGGAACTCGTCGATCCCGCGCCCCGGCTTGCCGGTGTCTGGACGGCGCGGGTGATCACCCTGCTGCCGCAGGCCTTCCCGGGCGTTCTGGGCGAAAGCCTGACGGGCAAGGCGCTCAAGGACGGGCTGTGGCAGCTCGACACGATCGACCTGCGCCCCTTCGGCGAGGGGCGCCACCGCAACGTCGATGACACGCCCGCCGGCGGCGGGGCCGGGATGGTGCTGCGCCCCGACGTGATGGGCCGCGCGATCGACGCGGCACAGGCCGGGGCCCCGCCCGGCACCCCGCTCGTCTATCCCAGCCCGCGCGGCCGCCCCTTCACGCAGGCGATGGCGCGCGATTTCGCCCGCGCCCCCGGCCTGACGCTGATCTGCGGCCGGTTCGAGGGGCTGGACCAGCGGGTGATCGACCAGTACGGCATCGACGAGGTCAGCCTCGGCGATTTCGTCCTTACCGGGGGCGAGATCGCGGCGCAGGCGCTGATCGACGCCACGGTGCGGCTGCTGCCCGGGGTTCTGGGCAACGCCGCCTCGACCGAGGAGGAAAGTTTCTCCGACGGGCTGCTGGAGCATCCGCAATACACCCGACCCGCCGAATGGCGCGGTCATTCCATCCCCGATGTGCTGATGTCGGGCCATCATGGCCGCATCGCCGAATGGCGCCGCGATCAGGCCGAGCAACTGACCCGCGCCCGCCGGCCCGACCTCTGGCGCGCGCGCGGCAACCGGCGCGACGACGACTGAGCCGCGGGCGGCAAATCCCCTTGCCACGGCGGGCAAAATTCCCTAGACACCGCGCATCCCGGCGGGCTGGCCCGACTCGGGGGCGTGTGTCGTTCGCCCGATGTGCCGCGGTTTCTTCGCCGCCTCCGCCATCGGCCCCCGTGAAACGGGTCGCCGCGCGCCGCGATCAAGTAAAGACGACCTGTATCTCTGGCGGGCATCACCCGATGGACCCGGAAGAAGACCAAGAGCTCTGGAGGCGCGCAACACCTTTGCGGATCGAACCGCAAGCATAGTTAGGAGTCACAGCGATGGACCTGATCGCTCAACTGGAAGCCGAGCAGATCGCGGAGCTCGGCAAGACCATCCCCGATTTCAAGGCCGGCGACACCGTGCGCGTCGGCTACAAGGTGACGGAAGGCACGCGCAGCCGCGTGCAGAACTTCGAAGGCGTCTGCATCAGCCGCAAGAACGGCGAGGGCATCGCCGGCACCTTCACCGTGCGCAAGATCTCCTTCGGTGAAGGCGTGGAACGGGTCTTCCCGCTCTACGCGACGAACATCGACAGCATCACGGTGATCCGCCGTGGCCGCGTCCGCCGTGCCAAGCTCTACTACCTGCGCGCGCGCCGCGGCAAATCGGCCCGCATCGCCGAGGACACCACCTACAAGCCCAGATCGAACGCCTCGGCCTAAGGAGCGATACGATGAAAAAAGACATCCATCCCGATTATCACGTCATCGATGTCAAGATGACCGACGGCACCGTCGTGCAGATGCGCTCGACCTACGGCGCCGAGGGCGAAACGATCTCGCTCGACATCGACCCGACCTCGCACCCGGCCTGGACGGGCGGCGGCCACCGGCTGACCGACGCGGGCGGCCGCGTCTCCAAGTTCAAGAACAAGTACGCGGGCCTCGGCTTCTGAAGCCCGCCACCCGCGCGAATTTTCCGAACGCCGCCCCCTTCCCGGGGCGGCGTTTCGCGTTCGGGACGTCAGGGCGGGGCCTCGAATGGCCGTCACACGATTGCAAGATTCCGAAACACAATTTAGACGTGTAGACAAGTGATTTGATTAAGAAGAAAGGACAGGAACCTTGGCAACCGCAAACGCCTTTCTGGCAACACGTGTTCCCCCGGTTAACATCTGGTTCGGCAACGACGTAAGCGCTACCGCCACCCGGATCTCGGTCTCGGATGGCGTTCGACAGGCCGTCTACTCTGGTGATTTCCAGTTCAATATCTTTGGCGATGTCCTGGGCACGCTCGAAACGCTCGACGTGTCCATTAACGGGCAACCGCAATTCAGGGTCACGGGCATCAACGCAGACGCGAACGAGGTTTTCGTCGCTGTTCAGCGGCAGGCCGACCCGGTGCGCAGCTCGCAACTGATCCTCGCCGGCGACGATGACGTGACAGGGTCCCCCGAGGCGGACTCGCTTGCCGCCTTCACCGGCAGCGACAGCATCGACGGCGCCGGCGGGAACGATTTCCTCGATGGCGGGTCGGGCAATGACACCATCGCCGGCGGTCCGGGTGATGACACCATCACCGGTGGCACGGGCGTGGATACCGCCGTCATCAACGCCACGTTCGATGCCGCCGGGATCGTCGAGACCGATGGCGGGGTCACGATCACCGATTCCGACGGGCGCGACGAATTCCGGGGGATCGAGAACTTCGCCTTTGCCGACCGCACCGTCGCCGCCGCGGACCTCGTCCAAACGCCGTCAGAGCCGCCGGACCCCGTTGAGCCGGACGAGACCCTGACGGGCAGCGATTCCGGCGAACTGCTGACCGGCGGCCCGGGCAACGACCTGATCGAGGCCGGCGCCGGCAATGACGGCCTGCAGGGCCGCGGTGGCAACGACACGCTGTCCGGCGGCGCCGGCGACGACACCATTTCCTCCTTCGACGGCAACGACGTGGCCAGCGGCGGGGACGGCGATGACCGGATGGGCGGCGGCCTTGGCGACGACGACATGCGCGGCGACGCCGGCGATGATTTCATGGGCGGCGGCCAAGGCAACGATGCCGTTGACGGCGGGGCCGACAACGACGTGGTGAACGGCGGCGCGGGGGACGATACGCTCGACGGCGGCACCGGCAACGACACGATGGGCGGCAGCTTCAACGACGACGTGGTCAATGGCGGCGACGGCGATGACGACATGGGCGGCGGCGCCGGGCAGGACACCGTGGATGCCGGGGCCGGCAATGACAGCGTCGGCGGCGGCGAAGGCAACGACGAGATCGCGGGCGGTGACGGCGACGACTTCCTCGCCGGCGGCGGGCGCGACGACGTCATCGACGGCGGCGCCGGCACCGACTCGATCAACGGCGGCGACGGTGACGACACCATGACCGGCGGCGACGGGGAGGACCTGTTCGTCTTCAACTTCTTCAAGGACAGCGACGCCGATGTCATCACCGATTTCGAGGACGGCACCGACGGCTTCCTGATCCGCACGGTCAGCACGCTGGACGGCACGCCCAACATCGACAATGGCGGCAACGGGGTACAGGGCTTCCTCGACGCGCTGAACATCACCGACACCGCCGACGGCGCGCAGATGACCTTGGACGGCCATATCGTCACGATCGAGAACGTCGCGGCGGCCGACCTCACGCTGGACGATTTCCAGTTCATCTGACACTTGGCCCCTGCCCGGCCATCCGACTGCCGGTGACGAATTCGCAATCATTTGGCGCCACCCTGTTCCCGAAACCCACCGGGAACAGGGGCGATCATGGCCACACAGGTGACGAAACTTCTGGCGCGGGCGCAATCGGCCGCGCGGCGCGGCGCGCGGGCGGACGCCGCGCAGCTCTATACCGAGGTGCTGGCGCGCTTTCCCGCGAACCGGCGTGCACGGCAGGGCCTCGCGCAACTTGAACGTCCCGATCCGGCCGCACGTGCCGTCACGCAGGCCGAGATCGACGACGTCCTGCGCCTCCACCGCGCCGGCCAGCACGAAAAGGCGCTGGCACAGGCACGGGCCTTGTCGCGCGTGGCGCCCGGGATGCGGGCGCTTGGCGATATCCGTGCCGCCTGTCACCGCGCGCTCGGCCGTCCCGACCGCGCGCTGGAAATCTACCGTGACGCCTTGCGGGGCAGCCCGCGCGATGCCCGGCTGTGGCGCAATTGCGGCGCCGCTCTGCTGGACATGACACGCCTTGACGAGGCCGAGGACTGCCTTGCCAAGGCGGCCCGCCTCGCCCCGGATGACCCCGACGGCTGGACCGCGCTGGCCGAGGCGCGCCTGCGCCGCG